>DASVGZ010000274.1:0-3459 GCA_036379275.1 Acidiphilium sp.
GGCGATGATCGCCCGGCACGTGATGGAGCGACCGGAATAGGGGAGGTGGCGATGGCGAAGCGGAAAACCGGTCTTTCGGCGCGCGATGCCGAACTGATCGACGCCTGGTGGCGCGCGGCGAATTACCTTTCGGTCGGCCAGATCTATCTGATGGACAATCCGCTCCTGCGCGTGCCGCTGAGCCCGGAGCATATCAAACCGCGCCTGCTCGGCCATTGGGGCACCACGCCCGGTCTCAATTTCATCTATGCCCATATGAACCGGCTGATCCGTGCGCGCGATCTCGACGCGATCTTCATCTGCGGTCCCGGCCATGGCGGGCCGGCGGCGGTTGCGAACGTCTATCTCGAAGGCACCTACAGCGAGATTTATCCGAATGTCGGTCGTGACGAGGTCGGCATGAAACGCCTGTTCACCCGGTTTTCCTTCCCCGGCGGCATACCGAGCCATGTCGCGCCGGAAACCCCGGGTTCGATCCATGAAGGCGGTGAACTCGGCTATGCGCTTCTGCACGCCTGTGGCGCCGTGTTCGACAATCCCGATCTTCTGGCCTGCTGCGTGATCGGCGATGGCGAGGCAGAAACCGGCGCGCTTGCCGCAAGCTGGCATTCGAACAAGTTTCTCAATCCCCGGCGCGATGGCGCGGTTCTGCCGATCCTGCACCTCAATGGCTGGAAGATCGCCGGCCCGACGGTTCTGGCTCGCATCGCGGAGGTCGATCTGCTCGCCCTTCTGCACGGCTATGGCTACGATCCGCGTATCGTAGCCGGGCATGAGCCCATGGCGATGCACCGCGCGATGGCCGAAGCTCTCGATGTTGCCTGCGACGATATCGCCGCGATCCAGAAGCGGGCGCGGTCGGATGGTGCCGATCCCGGCCTGCCGCGCTGGCCGCTGATCGTTCTTCGGACGCCGAAAGGCTGGACCGGCCCGCGCGAGGTGGATGGCAAGAAAATCGAAGGTACGTTTCGTGCGCATCAGGTACCGCTTTCGGAAGTACGCGACAATGCCGGGCATCGGGCCATGCTGGAAGCCTGGATGCGCAGCTACAGGCCGGAAGACCTGTTCGACGAAACAGGCGCACCGGTTCCGTCCCTCTCGGCCCTGGCGCCGGAGGGAGCAAGGCGCATGGGGGCAAATCCGCATGCCAATGGCGGGCTGTTGTGCCGCGACCTCGATCTGCCGGATTTCCGTGCCTATGCCGTGGAGGTTTCGGTGCCGGGTGCCGGGCAGGAATCCTCTACCAGGGTTCTCGGTGCCTGGCTGCGCGACGTGATCGACCGTAATCGGGACAGTTTCCGGCTGATGGGGCCGGACGAAACCGACAGCAATCGCCTGTCGGCGGTCTTCGAGACCACGGAGCGTGTCAGCATGGCCGGGCTCAATGAAGACGATGTCGCCATCGGCCGGAACGGCCGGGTGATGGAGGTGCTGAGCGAACATCTTTGTCAGGGCTGGCTGGAAGGCTATCTGCTCACCGGGCGGCACGGGCTGTTTTCCTGCTATGAGGCGTTCATCCATATCGTCGATTCGATGGTCAACCAGCACGCCAAATGGCTGAAGACCTCGCACAGGATCGACTGGCGCAAACCGGTCGCCTCGCTCAACTATCTGCTGACATCGCACGTCTGGCGTCAGGATCATAACGGGTTTTCCCATCAGGATCCGGGTTTCATCGACCATGTCGCGAACAAGACGGCGGATGTCGTGCGGGTCTATCTGCCGCCCGATGCAAACACGCTGTTATCGGTCGCCGATCACTGCCTGAGAAGCAAGGGCTATATCAACGTGATCGTTGCCGGCAAGCAGCTCGAACCGCAATATCTCACCATGGAGCAGGCGATCATCCATTGCACCGGCGGGCTCGGCATCTGGGACTTCGCCTCCAGCGATCGCGGGTCGGAGCCGGATGTGGTGATGGCCGCCGCCGGCGACGTGCCGACCCTCGAAACCCTGGCCGCGATCGATCTGCTTCGCCGGTATCTGCCGGATCTGAAAATCCGCATGGTCAACGTGGTCGACCTGATGGCGCTGCAGCCGCCGTCGATGCATCCGCACGGCATGAACGACCATGAGTTCGATTCGATCTTCACCACGGGCAAGCCGGTCATTTTCGCTTATCACGGCTATCCGATGCTGATCCACCGGCTGACCTACCGCCGCGCCAATCATCATCAGTTTCACGTCCACGGCTATCGCGAGGAAGGGACGACGACGACGCCGTTCGACATGACGGTTCTGAACGAGCTCGATCGTTTTCACCTCGCGATGGCCGCGATCGACCGGGTTCCCGGCCTCGCCAGCACGGCGGCGCATGTGAAACAGATATTGCGCGGCCGGCTGGTCGAGCACAGACGCTGTGTCACCACCACCGGCGACGATCTGCCGGAAATCCGTGACTGGCGCTGGCCGGCCGAACCGGCCGGAAAATAGAACACGGACGGTCCGTTGTCGGGAGCCGCCCGTGCTGTTCGTTCAGCCGCGCAGGATCGTGCGTCCGGCGAAGCGCGCGGCCGGGCCGAGTTCGGCCTCGATCCGCATGAGCTGGTTGTATTTCGCCGTGCGGTCGCTGCGCGCGAGGCTGCCGGTCTTGATCTGCCCGGAATTCACCGCAACCGCGATATCGGCGATGGTCGCGTCCTCGGTCTCGCCGGAGCGGTGGCTGATGATCGTCGCCATGCCGGCGCGATGGGCAAGCTCGATCGCTTCCAGAGTTTCGCTGAGCGTGCCGATCTGGTTGACCTTCACCAGGATCGCGTTGGCGGCGCGCGCCTCGATGCCGCGCCGCAGGCGCGCAGGATTGGTGACGAACAGATCGTCGCCGACGACCTGGATTTTCGCGCCGAGTTCGGCGGTGAAATGCGCCCAGCCTTCCCAGTCGTCCTCGCCCAGTGGATCCTCGACCGAGATGATCGGGAACTTGCCCGCGAGATCGGCGATATAGGCGGTCATGCCGGCGGCATCGAGCACCTTGCCCTCGCCCTCAAGGTGGTATCGGCCGTCCTTGAAGAATTCGGTGGCCGCGCAATCGAGCGCGAAGGCGATATCCTCGCCCGGACGGTAGCCGGCACGCTCCACCGCCTTGCTGATGAAGCCGAGCGCGTCCTCGGCCGATTTCAGGCCCGGAGCGAAACCGCCCTCGTCGCCGACATTGGTGTTGTGGCCGGCATCGTGCAGGATTTTCTTCAGCGCATGGAAGACTTCCGCGCCCATCCGCACCGCGTCGGCGACGGTCGCCGCGCCGACCGGCTGGATCATGAATTCCTGGATGTCGATGGGATTATCGGCGTGCACGCCGCCATTCAGGATGTTCATCATCGGCACCGGAAGAGTCCGCGCGTAAACGCCGCCGACATAGCGGAACAGCGGCAACTCCCGATCGGCCGCCGCGGCCTTCGCGGTCGCCAGAGAGACGGCGAGGGTTGCGTTGGCGCCAAGACGTGCCTTATTGGGCGTACC
>DASVGZ010000275.1:0-3027 GCA_036379275.1 Acidiphilium sp.
CATGTCCGACGATTTCGAGACCGCGATCGAATGCGGCGCGACCATGGTGCGCATCGGCTCCTTGCTCTTCGGCAGCCGGGGTTAATACCCCTTCGCCAGGTCGACCAGGGTGCGCGGCGTGCGGCCTTCGGCGAGCGCCGCGAGGTTCTCGAAAAAAATCGCGAGAGTCGCCTCGTTGTAGCGCGCCGGATCGTCCGACGAGATATGCGGCGTCATGATCAGGTTCGGCGTGTCCCAGATCGGGTCGTCCGCCGGCACCGGCTCGGCGGCGAATACGTCGAGCACCGCCCCGGCGATCGTCCCCGCGCGCAGGGCGGCAATCACCGCGCCCTGATCGAGCAGCCCGCCGCGCCCGATATTGATCACCCCCGCGCGCGCCGGCAGCAGCGCCAGACGCCGCGCATCCAGCAGGTTGCGGGTCACCGCGGTCAGCGGGCAGGCGAGGAGCAAAAAATCGGTCTCCGGCAGCACCGAATCGAGATCCGCCACGGTCAGCGTGCGGTCACAGTCCGGGTGCGGCTCGGCCGCATTACGGATTCCGGTGACATGGATGCCGAACTGCCGCGCCCTGCGCGCGGCCCCACCGCCGAGC
Source organism: Acidiphilium sp. (assembly GCA_036379275.1). Classification (GTDB taxonomy): domain Bacteria; phylum Pseudomonadota; class Alphaproteobacteria; order Acetobacterales; family Acetobacteraceae; genus Acidiphilium. The sequence continues at coordinate 593 of DASVGZ010000275.1, forward strand.
CCGCCGACGCCGACGATGGTCGCGCGCGACCCGGCGATCAGCCCCGATTGCCGGCGCTGCCACCGGTGCGCACGCTGGTCGGTCGCGAAAGCGTGCATGTGGGTCGCCAGCATCAGCATCGCCATGATCGCGAATTCGCCCGCCCGGTCGGCATGGACGCCGCGATTGTTCAGCAGCATCACCCCGTCCGGGATCATGTCGAACGGCGCGAGCGCATCGACCCCGGCGGCGGTGGACTGGATCAGTTTCAGCTTCGGCGCGCGGGCAAGGTCGAGCCGGCGCACCGTGCCCGGAGTGGCGATCAGCACCTCGATCCCCGGCGCCGCGCTCTCGTATTCGGCGATCGTGGTGCTGAACGTCAGCCGATGTCCGGCTCCGTGAGGCCCGGCCTTCGCGGCGGCGGCGGCGAACTCGGCTTCGGTCAGCCTGACGAACGGATTGTCGGAAAATTCGTGGATATGGATATGCACGTGCCTAACCCGGTTGGTGAAAGCCGAAATGCAGGATGAAGAACAGAATCCCGCCGATCAGAAACCCGACCAGCGTGCCGTTGACCCGGATGAATTGCAAATCCTTGCCGACCCGCAATTCGAGCCGGTCGGTGATCGTCGCGGCGTCCCAGTTGCCGACCACACGGCCGATGAACCCGGCGATCTCCACCTGCGCCGCCGGCAGCAGCCGCGCGACCACCGCGCCCGCCGCGCCCGAAATGCGTGCGCGGGTTGCCCTGTCCTCGGCCAGCATGACCCCGAGATTGGCGAGCGCGTTCTGGATCACCGCGACGCTGTGGCCGTTCGGCTTTTCCGCGTCCCGTTCGATCGCCTCGCGCAACTGCACCCACAGCCCCTGTCCCCAGGCCCGCACGGTCTCATGGGTGACGATCCGCCGGAGTGCCGCGCCCAGTTCCGCCGCCCGTTCGGGGTCTTCGGTCAGCCGGACGATCTCGTGGCGCACCCACACGTCGAACGCCTCGCGCAGGTCCGATCCGTCGGGCCCGATCCGGTCGAGTTCGGTGTTGAGCGAGGTCACGATCCGCGCGGCGATGCTCGCGCCGATCGCCCAGCCGACCACAACGCCGCCCTGCTCGCGCACCCGCTCGCGCACCACCTGCTTCAGGTCGTCTTCGCGCGCCTTCAGCACCACCCGCAACTGCTCGAGGATGAAGGTGAACACCTCCTGATGCCGCCCGCTTTCCACCAGAGCGGTCAGCGCGCGCGCCACCACCCGCCCGGCCACCGGCCCGCCGGCGAAGCGCGGCAGAAGGCGGCGGATCAGCCGGTGCGCCCGTCCGTCCTCGATCGACTGGAACAGGCGCGGCAGTAGCCCGGCCAGCGCCTCGGCGGCGGGGCGGGCCAGCGCCGGATCGGCGAGGAACCTGCCGAGCAGGTCGGGAATGTCGAGCCCGGCGAGAAACCGCGCGACATCCGCCTCGGTGAATACGTGGTTGGCGACGAACCGCCCCAGCGCCGCGCCCAGCCGCGCCTTCTGCGCCGGCAGGATCGCGGTGTGCGGAATCGGCAGGCCGAGCGGGCGGCGGAACAGGGCGGTGACCGCGAACCAGTCGGCGATGCCGCCGATCAGCCCGGCCTTTGCCGCATCGCGCAGGAACAGGGGCACGCCCTCCGGCGGCAGCCAGTAGGCGAGGGCGGTGAGCACCGCCATCAGCACCAGCAATCCGGTCGCGAAGGCGCGGTGCCGCGCGAGGGATCGCCGCAGCGGTGCCTCGGGATCGAACTCGGTCATGGCCCCAGATGTGGCCCGGACCGCGCGGGGTGGCAAGCCAGCCGCTCCGGGTGCGGGATTTGCTTGAAAACGGACGCGGCCCGGCGCATTTTCAAAGCATCATCCTCGCACGGGAGAGGTGGTCATGGTCGCGCGACGAGCAGGCCCGGCAGGGCGGTCCGGAACCGTCAGTCCCGGTGTCAGGGCACCGAAATCCCAACAGGAGTCGCGGCAGAGAGGCTGGCGTTCGAGCCGCGACCGGGAACGGCTGGGCCCGGCGGTCTGGATCGGCGGCAGCATCCTGATCGCCGGAGTGCTCGGCCTGATGTCGGTTCTCCTTTAGCCTCCCGTTTGCCGGGGCAGTGCCGGTACCCTAATCATCGGACGATGAACCGTCACCCCGCAAGCGCGTCGCCATGCCGTTCCTGACCGAACCCGAACCCGGGCGCGGCGTCGCCCTCGATGTCCTGCCCGGCATCCGCCGCATCGTCGCGCGCAATCCGGGGGTGATGACCTATCGCGGCACCAACACGTATCTGATCGCGGCAGAGGACGGTCTCACCGTGCTCGATCCGGGGCCGGACGATCCGGTTCACGTCCGGGACATCCTCGCCGCCGTCGGCAAAACGCCGGTCCGGCGGATCCTTCTCTCGCACACCCATCGCGACCATCTCGGCGCGACGGCGGCGCTGAAGGCGGCGACCGGTGCCCCG
>DASVGZ010000276.1:0-3631 GCA_036379275.1 Acidiphilium sp.
AAGCGCCCGCCGGATACGCCCCGACAGGGTCTCAGGCCCGGCCGGTGCGCAGGCGCTTCAGCCGCAGCAATGTGTCGATCGTGATCGCGCCAAGCAATATGACGCCCTCGACAATGAATCGCTCGGACGAGGCAGCCCCCAGAAGGTTCATCCCGTTGCTCACGCTCTCGATCACCAGCGCGCCGAACAGCGCGCCGTAAACGCTGCCGCGCCCGCCAAACAGCGAGGTGCCGCCGATCACCGCCGCCGCGATCGCGTTCAGCATGATGTCGCCATTGCCGACCGAGGCGGAGGCAACGCCGAGTCGCGCGGCGTCGAGATACCCGGCGAGGCCGACCAGAAACCCGGCGATGATGAACACCGCTAGCTGGATTCCCCGGACCGAGATGCCGGCCCGGCGCGATGCCTCCTCGTTGCCGCCGACCGCATAGAGGTGCCGGCCGAACTGGGTCGATTTGGTCACGAAGGCGGAGACGAACAGGGCGAACAGGAAAATCAGCAGAAGGAACGGCACGCCGCGGTAGGCGTTCAACATGGCGACGCCGCCGAACACCATAATGCCAACGCCGATCAGGCGCATCACCGCAGCGTAGCCGCCTTCCTGCCCCCCGGCAAAGCGTTTGCGGATCCGGTTCAGGGTAAAAATGGCATAGGCGCCGAACAGGACGATGCTGACCGCCCAGCTCCAGACCGGCGCGAGATCGAGCGTGCCGATCGCGGTGGTGAACGTATCCGACAGTGGCACCGAACCGCCATGCGGCGTCAAAATACCGAGGGTCAGCCCCTCGGCCACCATCGCACCGCCGAGCGTGACCACGAAGCTCGGCACGCCGACCCGCGACACCAGTATTCCCTGTGCCAGCCCGACCACGGTGGCGACGCCGATGCCCAGAATCAGCCCGATCACCACCGGCAGATGGAAAAACACCGTGCTCAGCGAGAAAATCCCCGCCGCGAGCACCGAGTTCCACCCGATCGACAGATCGATCATGCCGAGCAGGATGATGTAGATTTCGGCAAGCGCCAGCATCCCGGTAACGACGATCTGCGCCGCCAGGTTCGACAGGTTGCGTGGCGTGAGGAAGTTCGCGTTCATCACCTCGAACACGATCCAGATGATGATCAGCGCCGCGATCACCGGCAACATGCCGAGATCCGACGCATTGGCGATGCCGGACAGCCAGCGCCGGAAGGGGGATCGTTCCGGCGCTGGCGCCGGAGCCGGCGCCGAAGCGGAGGGGGAAGCCTGGCTTTGGGCGGCCGGTTCGGTGGTCGTGGTCGTGGTCATGCCGCGGCTCCGATCGCGAGGGTTCCGGTGATCGCACCCACCACCCGGTCGGGGGTGAGGTCGGCGCGGCGCGCCTCCAGAACGGTCTCGCCAAGGCGAAGCACCGCGATAGTGTCGGCGACCTGAAATACGTTCTGCATGTTGTGGGTAATCAGGATGACGCCGTAGCCCTGCCCGGCAAGATCGCGCACGAGGCGGAGTACCTCGGCGGTCTGGGCAACGCCGAGCGCCGCGGTCGGCTCGTCCATGATGACCAGTTTGGAATCCCACAGCACCGCACGGGCGATCGCCACCGCCTGACGCTGCCCTCCGGACAACGATGCCACCGGCGTATCGAGCGCCGGAAGGTTGATCCGCAGGGTTTTCAGCACCCGGCGCGCCTCGGCCTCCATCTCGACATCGCGCAGCACCCTCGGGCCGAACGGAGTCGGCCTGCTGACCAGTTCACGCCCGAGATAAAGGTTGGCGCAGATGCCGAGATTGTCGCACAGTGCCAGATCCTGATAGACGGTCTGGATCCCGAGCGCGGTCGCGTCCGAAGGGTGCCGGATCGTGACCGGATGGCCTTCGAGCAGAATCTCCCCCTCGTCGATCGGTGCGACCCCCGCGATCGCCTTGATCGTGGTCGATTTGCCGGCGCCGTTATCACCGAGCAGGGCGGTCACCTCGCCGCGCTCGACCGAGAACCCGACATTGCGCAGCGCGGTCACCGCGCCGAACCGCTTCCTCAGCCCGCGCACCACCAGAAGTTTCGGATCGGCCGCCGCACTCATCCTTCGTCCCCCATCAGATCGGGCCCCACCAGATCAAGCATCGGGCGCGGCGAACGGCGAAGCCGGCGGGAAGCCCCGGCTCCACCATCGCCGAACCGGTCATTACTGGCCGTTCGCCTTGCAGATCGCGCCATCGGCGGCCGGGCCGACGCAGATCGCCTTCCACGTGGTATAGCCGGACTTGATCACGGTCGCCGCAAGATTCTGTTTGGTCACCACCACCGGAGTGAGCAGGACCGAGGGAACATCGATCATCTTGTTGTTGGTCTTGCCGTTCACCAGCCCGGCCGGCGGAGCCGTTCCGGTCGCGACCGCAACCGCGAGCTGGGCCGCCGCCGCCGCCTCGTCAGGAACGTATTTGAACACGGTCATCGATTGCAGGCCCTCGAGAATATAGGTGAGACCGCCATTGGTCGCATCCTGCCCGGTCACCGGCACCTTCCCGGCGAGACCGACCGCCTGAAGCGCGCGGATCACGCCGGCGCCGGTGGTATCGTTGGCGGCGAGCACCGCGTTCACGTTATTATGCAACCGGGTCAGCGCCTGCTGGGCCTCCTCGAACGCGTTCTGCGCGCTCCAGTCCGGCGTCATCACCGTATAGGCCAGATGCAGCTTGCCCGACTTGAACAACGGCCCGAGCACGTCCATCGCGCCCCGGCGGAAGTCGAAGGCATTGGGATCGGTCGGCGCGCCGTTGATCATCATCACCTCGCCGCCCGCCTTCGTATGATCGGCGATGTACTGGCCCTGCAACTCGCCGACCTTCACATTGTCGAACGAGACATAGTAGTCGGGCTTCGAATCCTGGATCAGCCGGTCATAGGAAATGACCTTGATATGGTTGCGCGCGGCATAGTTGACGATCGCCGCGCCTGCCTTGCCGTCCACCGGATCGACCACGAGAACGTCGGCGCCGTTGGAAATCGCCGACTGCGCCTGGTTGAGCTGGGTATCCGGGCTGGAATTGGCGTTGCTGACGATCAGCTTCGCGTTGGGATCGGCGGCGTGGGCCATCTTGATGAACCACGGGCGATCGACCTGCTCATAGCGGGGCGAGGAGTTTTCCGGGAGCAGGAAGGCGATGGTGGTTTTCTTGCTGCTGATTTTGGTGGGCGTCGGCTGGGCGATCGAAGCCGCCTGGGCGGCCTGGATGCCATAGGCCGCGGCGAACAGCGCGGCGCTGGCTATGAGCGTGCGGAACGCGATTTTCATGGTGTTTCCCCTTGTGGTGGCAGTCGTGCATCGGCGTGAAGGTGCGGTTTCCGGCGTCACGCCCTATTAATTTGACCCTTGTAGTAAATCGGTCGTTATCTTGGTTGCGGCACGCTTGTCAAGCGCGAAAGACGTTGCGCTGAAAAAAGAAAACGTGGGCGGCGGGAAAAAGAAAACGCGAGCGGCGGGGGCTACTGGCGGGTTTCGTCGATGGCGCGCAATGCGCCCGACTGCACGCTGTCGATCGCGTTCTGCAGGATGCGCACGATCGCCTCGTCGGGCAGGGAGGCGCTGAGCACGTTCATGGCACCACCAAGCAGGGCGGAGGCGACCGCGATCGGCGGCAGATCCTTTTCGA
>DASVGZ010000277.1:0-8426 GCA_036379275.1 Acidiphilium sp.
CGAGCGTCGCGGCCCTGGCCCCCGATACGAAATTGTCAAGCAAGCCCGCGACTTCATCCTTCGCGGAAATCTTGCGTGTAAGCGCTCCGGACACCTTTGAGCCGGGTAACTCATTGAAACTTTTGGTCCAAATTGAAGTGAAATAGAACTCCCTGAGGTTGAGGCGGCCATCGTCAAGCTCCCATTGCCTCAAAATCTTAGCTTCACGAAATTTATGGAGCGTAAACACGCAAGTCAACAGGCGCTATGAAAAGCTGCCATGGCGCCATCCCTTAACCCGGTGACAGGGTCAAAGAATGCGACCAAAAACGTGGCCTCGCATCTTCCGAAACGCCATCTCTGGACGTGGCGTAGGAGAGTAGCAGAAAAATCATTGGCAACTTCCGGTAAGATCGGGCTGCCGGCCCCTATCTGTTTCGGGAGGCCACCAACTGCCTGAGGAAACCATTGACAGTAGATTGTTGTCAATTCAGAATTTTACCAACCCCGGAGGGCATTTCGGCATCACCCCACAGGGATGCCCTTCGAGGTCGAATACTCGAAATGCAGGGCCTCGCCGGGGTGGACGATCGGGTGGATCGCGTGCGCGGCCATCGCCGCCTCGGAGAATCCCTGAAGGATCAGCTTGAGCTTGCCCGGGTAGTGGGCGACATCGCCGATCGCGAAAATGCCGCGCGTGCTGGTTTCGCAATTCGACGGCGCGACCATGACGTGATGGTGGGCAAGATCGAGCCCCCATTGGGCGATCGGTCCGAGATCGGTCGCGAGGCCGAAAAACGCGAGCAGGATGTCGGCGTTCAGCGTGCGGGTGCCACCATCGAGATCGGCGACCTCGATCGCGCGCAACGATCCTGCCTCGCCGTGCAGTTTGTGGAGCTGATAGGGGGTCACCAGGTCGACCTCGCCCCGTTCGGCGGCGGTGGCGAGCTGGGCGGCGCTTTCGGGGGCCGCGCGGAATTTCGGCCGTCGATGCACCACCGAAACGCTGGCGGCGACATCCTTGAGCGACAGCGCCCAGTCGACCGCCGAATCGCCGCCGCCGGCGATCACCACGTGCTTGCCGCGCAATGTCTCGCGCCGGCGGACGTAGTATTGCACCGAGCCGGTCGCCTCGAAGGCGGCGAGATCGTCGAGCGGCGGCCGGTTCGGCCCGAATGCGCCAGCCCCGGCGGCGATGACGATGGCCTTGGCGTGAACCGTGTCGCCCTTGTCGGTCGCGATGGTGAAATCGCCCGCCGTGCCGGAAATGCCGGTCACCAGCCGGCCGAGCAGGCGCGGCGCGGCGAATGGCGCGATCTGGGTTTCCAGTTTTTCGACCAGCGAGGCCGCGTCGATCGAAGGATACGCCGGAATGTCGTAGATCGGCTTTTCCGGATACAGCGCGGCGCACTGGCCGCCGACGCCATCGAGCGCGTCGATCACGACCGACGAGAGTTTCAGCATTCCGCACTCGAACACGGCGAACAGCCCGACCGGACCGGCGCCGATAATGGCCACGTCGGCCGTCATCGTTTCTGCCATGCCCAATGCCTAGCCGAATCGGCGCGAGGGTCAATGCCCTTGCGCGGCGGAACGGTTGGGGCAGGATCGGGGGATGGCGATTCGCACGATCCTGCTCGAAGGCGAGGCCGCGACCGCGGCGCTGGCGCGCGACCTCGCCGCACGGGCCGAAGCGGGCGACGCGATCCTGCTCGCCGGGCCGCTGGGGGCGGGAAAATCCACCCTCGCCCGCGCTTTCATCCGCGCGCGCGCCGGCGATCCGGCGCTCGACGTGCCGAGCCCGAGTTTTACCCTTGTGCAGAGTTACGATCTCGACCCGCCGGTCGCGCATTTCGATCTCTGGCGGCTCGGTGGCGCGGACGAGGTCGCCGAACTCGGGTTCGAGGCGGCGCTGGCCGGGATCGTTCTGGTCGAATGGCCGGAACGGCTGGGCGGTCTTGCCCCGGACGGGGCGCTGCGCATCGCGCTTTCATGGGGCGAGGGTGACCACCGGACGGCGGTGCTCGACGGCCCGGATCGTCTGATCGGAGACGGATCATGACCCCCAACATCGCCGCGTTTCCGCCGGATGCGCCGTTTCTGCCTGCTCTCGCCCGCGCCTGGCTCGACCGGGCCGACGCCGAAGGGCGCGACCCGGCGGACGGGCTGCTGATCCTGCCGACGCGGCGCGCCGCGAGCGCCACTGCCGCCGGATTTCTCGCCGCCCATGGCAAATCGCTGATCCTGCCGCGTATTGTCGCCATCGGCGCGCCCGACGAGGCGGCGCTCGGCATCGCGGCCGGGCTTGATCTGCCGCCGGCACTTTCGCCCGAGGAACGGCGGGCAACCCTGGCAAAACTGATTCTTGCCATGGGCGGGCAAGATGGCGCGCCGATCCGGCTCGCCGACGCGCTGACCCTCGCCGACGATCTCGCGCTGCTGATCGACTCCGCCGAGCAGGCGGAAATCGACCTCGCCGAGACCCTGCCCGGCATCGTCGCCCCCGACCTCGCCGAACACTGGCAGAAGACCCTGGAATTCCTCACCATCGTCACCCGCGCCTGGCCGGGTTTTCTCGCCGGACACGGTGCGGTCGATCCGGCGCGGCGGCTGCGCCTTCTGCTCGACGGGCAGGCCGGATTCTGGCGAGACAATCCGCCGGAACACCCGGTCTGGCTCGCCGGCATCGCCACCGCAACGCCGGCCGCCGCCCGGCTCGCCCGGGTGGTGGCGGGGCTGGAGCGCGGCAGGGTGGTTCTCGCCGGATTCGATCCCGGTCTGTCCGACACTGCCTGGGACGCGCTGGACGACGCCCTCACTCATCCGCAGGCCGGGCTGCGCCGGCTGCTCACCGCCATGGGCGCACGACGCGAGGAGGTCGCTCTCTGGCCGGCCGGCGGCCCGGAAGATCGCCATCCCGGCCGGATCGCCCTGCTCCGCCGCGCCTTTCTGCCTTCGGCCGCACTCGCCGAGTGGCAGACTCCTTTCACCGAATCGGTGGACGGGCTGTTCCGGCTCGATGCCGCCGACGAGCAGGACGAGGCCCGCGCCATCGCCCTCGCCTTGCGCGATGCGCTGGAAACGCCGGGGCGCGATGCCGCGCTGGTGACGCCGGATCGCGGGCTGGCGACACGGGTTTCGGCGGAACTGGCGCGGCTCGGCATCCGTGCGGAAGACAGCGCGGGCGAACCGCTCGCCGATATGCCGCCTTCGGTTCTGCTCCGGCTGCTCGCCGTGGCGAGTGCCGAGGGCTACGCTCCGGTTGCCCTGCTCGCCCTGCTCAAACATCCGCTCGCCGCCGCCGGAAGCAGCCCGGCCACCTGCCGGGGATTCGCGCGCAAGCTCGATCTTCTGCTCCGCAGAAATCTTCCGGGTCCGGGGCTCGATACCCTGCACAGGGTCGCGGAAGGGTCCGGCGATGCCAACCTCGTCGCCTTCGTCGCCACGCTGCGATCGCTGCTTCGGCCTCTCAACGATGCCTGCGCGGCAGAACGGGCGGCGCCTGTCGCCCTGCTCGATGCGCTGATCGAAGCCGCCGAAGCTCTGGCCGGAACCAGTGAGGCGCCGGGCAATGCGGCGCTCTGGACCGGGGAAGCCGGCGGCGCGCTCTCGGACCATCTCGCCCGGCAACTCGCCGCGCTGGACGGACTTCCCGCCATCGCTCCCGCCGAACTGCCGGCGCTGCTCGATGCGATTCTCGGCGGCGCAAGGCTGCGCCGGAGCCGGGCGCGCGACGCCAACCCGCGCGTCGCGATCTGGGGTATCATGGAAGCGCGGCTGCAACGGGTGGATACGCTGATCCTCGGCGGCATGGTGGAAGGCGTCTTTCCCGCCGAACCCGATCCCGGGCCGTGGCTGTCGCGCCCGATGCGCAAGGCAGCCGGACTGCCCGACGATACCGCGCTGATCGGCGAGGCCGCTCAGGACGTGGCAAGCCTGATCGCCACCAGCACGATCGCGATCCTGTCCGCGCCGCGCCGGCGCGAACGCGCGCCTGCCGTGCCGTCGCGCTTTCTTGCCCGGATCGAGCTTGTGCTGCGCGGCGCCGGCCGTCCCCTGACGATCCATGATGCCTCGGACTGGTCGCGGCGGCTGGATGAGCCTTCGGTCCGCATCGTCCGGCCGCGGCCGGAACCGCGACCGCCGGCAACCCTTCGGCCGATCTGCTATTCGATTTCCGGGATCGCGACCCTGCTCGCCGATCCCTACGCGATTCATGCCGGTAAAATCATGAAGCTGAATCCTCTGAATCCGCTCGATGCGGAGACCGACGCGGCGCTGTTCGGCACCCTCGTGCATGAGGGGTTGAAACTCGCCGCCGGCACCGATCCGGCTTGGGCCGAGGCAGCGGATGCCGAAAGCCGCCTCGCCTCCGCATTCCGCGAGGAACTCGGCAAACGGCCGGTGCGCCATGCCCTTGCCGCGTTCTGGCGGGTCAGGCTGGAGCGGATTGCCGGGTGGATCGTCAGGATCGAACGCGAACGGATCGCGGCGCAGGGCAAGGCCGGGACCATCGGGACCGAACTGTCGGGACGCTGGACGTTCGACAGCTTTACGGTGCATGGCCGGGCCGACCGGATCGAGCAGCGGGAGTCCGGCATCGCGATCATCGACTACAAGACCGGGAGCCCGCCGGGCGATCCAGCGGTCGAAGCCGGCAGTGCGCCGCAACTGCCGCTGGAAGCGGTGATCGCCGAGACCGGCGGGTTCGGCGGGATCGGTCAGGGGGTGGTGACCGAACTCGCCTACTGGAAAATCTCGGGCGGAGCGACCGAAGGCGAGACCCGTTCGGTTCTCAAGGGCGATGCGGACCGGCTGCGCGCCGTGATCGACGCTGCCCGCACCGAAATCCCGCTCCTGCTCGCCCGCTACGCCGATCCGGCGACGCCATTTCTCGACGCGCCGCATCCGGGACGGCAGACGTATGACAGCCCCTATGCCGGCATCTCCCGCCGCGCCGAATGGGAGGACGGGGCATGATACCGAATCGCACTGAACACGACTCTTTCGGGATCAGCGCGATTCGGTATGCGCGCGGGGATGGTGGGGCGGAGTTGCCCAAGGTTCCGGCGACACGGAGTGTCGCTGGAACGGCACCGGAGGGGGCCGCGCGCCAGACAAAGACTCATGCCGTGTCTCGCAATCAGCGAGGCATGGCATGAACGACCCGGTCAAGGCCGCCGAAGCCGCCCAGCGCGCGGCCTCCGACCCGAAGGTTTCGGCGTTCGTCGGGGCTTCGGCGGGATCGGGCAAGACCAAGCTGCTGACCGACCGGCTGCTTCGCCTGATGCTGTCGGGAGCGAATCCGGCGCGCATCCTGTGCCTCACCTTCACCCGCGCGGCAGCGGCGGAAATGGCGATCCGCCTGCGCGATCGGCTCGGGCGCTGGGCGGTGCTGGACGAGAAGACACTCGACACCGAACTCGAAACCCTGGACGTGCCCCGAACCCCGACGAACCGGAGCCGGGCCCGCTCGCTGTTCGGAACGGTGCTCGACCTGCCGGGCGGAATGCGGGTCGACACGATCCACGCCTTCTGCCAGTCGCTGCTGCGCAAGTTTCCGCTGGAAGCCGGGATCTCGCCGCATTTCGCGGTTTCCGACGATGCCGAGACCGCCGACCGCCGGCGGACGGCGCGGGAGGGGGTTGTCGGCGGGCTGAAAGACGCGTCTCTCGCCGCGTTGCGCCTGCTCGCGGGCGAGGTTTCCGAACAGGATTTCACCGCACTGACCGACGGTCTTCTCACCGACACGCAGGGACGGCTCGCCCGGCTGCTGGACCGGCATTCCGACCGGGACGCGATCGAAGCGATGCAACGCGCGGCACTCGGCGTTTCCGATCTCGACGAGACGGCGCTGTGGGCGGCGGCGGTTGCACCGCCGGATGAGGCCGGGCTTCGCGCCGCACTGACCCGGATCGCCGCCGACAGTTCGGCGAAGGCGAAGGAACGGGCTTTGGCGCTGCTCGACTGGCTCGCGCTTGAAGCGCCGAAACGCCTTGCGCAATGGGACGACTGGTGCGACGGATTTCTGACCGGCAAAGGTGCGGCACGGGCGAAATCGGCCTTCGTGAGCAAGGCGCTCGATCAGGACGCTCCTTCCCTGTTCGATGCGATCGTTGCCGAGCAGAAGCGCATCCTCACCCATCACGATCAACTGGCGGCACGCAATCTCGCCCGGCTTTCCTCGGCGCTGACCGGCCTGATGCTGCCGATCCACAAAATCGACACCGAGGCGAAACAGTGTGCGTCCCGGTTCGACTACGGCGACCTGATCGCCCGTGCCGCGCGATTGCTGTTCGACCCTGGTGCTGCCTGGGTGCTCTACAAGCTCGATGGCGGGATCGACCATATCCTGCTCGACGAGGTGCAGGACATCGCCCCCGCGCAATGGGGCGTGATCGACGCGATCGCGCAGGAATTCTTTGCCGGAGAGAGCGCGAAATCCGGTGCCGGGCGCACAATTTTCGCGGTGGGCGACCGCAAGCAGTCGATCTATTCGTTCCAGGGCGCCGATCTTGCGAGTTTCGATGCGTGGCGGATCAGGATCGGCCGGCAGGTCAGCGATGCCAGGGCCGGCTGGCATGAGGGAACGCTCGAGACCTCGTTTCGCTCCACCGCCCCGATCCTCGCCCTGGCCGATGCGGTTTTCGCTGAAGGAGAAGCGCGCGGCGGCGTGGTTCCGTCGGGCGAAATCCTGACTCACGGGGTGAGCCGGGCGGGACAGGCCGGATCGGTCATGCTCTGGCCGCTCGCCCCGGCCGATCCCGACCCCGAATTGCGACCCTGGGCGGTTGCCGACACGTATGTCCGCCAGGCTTCGGCGCGGCGCCGCCTTGCGGAGGGGCTGGCGGACTGGATCAAACGCCAGATCGAGTCGGGCATGATGCTGCCTTCGCGCGGACGGGCGCTGAGGGCAGGCGACATCCTGATTCTGGTAAGGACGCGGAACGAGTTCGGTCCGGCCCTGACCCGCGCGCTCAAGGACAGGGATGTGCCGGTCGCCGGGCTGGACCGCATGATGTTGACCGAGAACCGGGCGGTCGCCGATCTGATCGCCCTCGCCCAGGCGCTGCTTCTGCCGGAGGACGATGTCGCGGTGGCGACGGTTCTGGCAAGCCCGCTCGGCGGATTGTCGGACGACGAGGTGATGGATCTCGCCCTGTCCCGCCCCGGCAGCCTGCGCGATGCGCTGTTCGCCCGTGCGGCAGAGCGCCCTGCCTTCGCCGCCGCGCGCGACCTGTTCGCCGCGACCCAGGCAAAGGCGGATTTCATCTCGCCCTACAGGCTGTTCGCCGAGGTGCTCGGCCCGATGGGCGGCCGGGCAAGACTGCTCGCCCGGCTCGGGCCGGAAGCCGCCGAGCCGATCGACGAATTGCTGGCGAGTGCGCTCGATTACGGAAGGCGCAAGCCGGCCGGTTTGCAGGGTTTTCTCGCCGCGCTGGAGGCCGCCGACGCCGAAATCAAGCGCGAGGCCGAGGCCGCCGGCGATTCGGTGCGGCTGATGACCGTGCATGGCGCGAAGGGATTGCAGGCGCCGCTGGTGATCCTGCCCGACACCACCGGAATGCCGAAATCGACCGGGAAGCTGCACTGGCTGGCCGCACCGCAGAGCGACCTTGCCGTACCCGTCTTCTGCCCGCGCGCCGATCAGCGCAGCACGGCGGTGACCGATGCGGCCGATGCGGCGAAAGGCGACGCGCTGGAGGAATCCAACCGGCTTCTCTACGTCGCCCTGACCCGCGCCGAGGATCATCTGCTCATCTGCGGCGCGGCGTCGAAGAACGATCCGCCCGCATCCTGCTGGTACGAGAAGGTCAGGGCAGGGTTCGATCGGCTGGACGGTGCGAGCGATGCCGAAATCGGCGTCCCCTGGGCCGGACAGGGACGGATTTTCGCCTCGACCCAGACCGCTCCGCCCGACCGGGAAGGACGGCGGGCCGATACCACGAAAAAAGCCCCGTTGCCCGCCTGGCTCGATCCCGATGCGGGCTGGCAGGCCGTGCCACCGCCTTCGCCCGCCGACCGGATCGACCGGCTGGTGCCGAGCCGCAGCACCGAGGACAAGGCGGCCGGCCTTGCCAACGCCTCGCCCCGGATCACGACGGACATGGCGAAGGCCGGCTCCGGCCGGGCGGCCGCCATGGCACGCGGCCGGCTGATCCATGCCCTGCTCCAGCACCTGCCCGACCTGCCGGAATCCACCCGAACGGAAGCAGCCAAAGCTTATCTTCGTCAGCCGGCCCACGACCTCGATTCCGCAGCGCAGAAGGATATCGAAGCCGCCGTAGCCGGCGTGCTGGCCCATCCGGCTCTCGCGCCGCTGTTCGGCCCGGAAGGGCGCGCGGAGGCGCCGGTCGCGGGCATCGTGAACGGCATGGAGATCGGCGGGCTGATCGACCGGCTGGCGATTTTTCCCGACCGCATCGTGATCGCCGACTACAAGACCG
>DASVGZ010000278.1:0-4342 GCA_036379275.1 Acidiphilium sp.
CCTTCGGGATTGAGCACATGCCCGTCATCGACCACGATCGCATTGGCCAGGCTGCCGCCGCGCGCGAGCCCGGCCTCGTGCAGCGCGTCGATCTCCGCCTTCATGGTGAAGGTGCGCGCGCGGGCGAGGTCTTCGATGAACCGCTCGGGCGAGAGGTCGAGCGAAAACCCCTGCCGGCCGATCGCGCGGGCGGGAAAATCGATGTCGAGCGCCAGGGCGAAATTCCCGCCGCCGAACCGGGCCGGCCGCAACTCCGCGAAGGCGGCGCCGTCGGTGATGCGCACCGGCCGCAGGATTTCGATCGCCGCGCGCGGTGCATCGGTCCCGGCGATGCCGGCGCAGTGGATCAGAAACACGAATTCGGCGGCCGACCCGTCGAGAATCGGGATTTCCGGGCCGTCGACCTCGATCAGCGCGTCGTCGATGCCGAGCCCGGCGAGTGCCGCCATGACATGCTCGACCGTGCCGATCCTGGCTTCCGGGCGGGCCGGATCGGCGAGCACGGTGGACAGCCTCGTGTCCGCGACGAAATCGAATCGCGCGGGAATCGTCGCGTCGAGATCGGTGCGCCGGAAGGTGATGCCGCTTCCCGCCGGTGCCGGCGCGAGGCGCAGATGCACCGAAGCTCCGCTGTGCAGACCGGTCCCCTCGCAGGTGATGGCCGATTTCAGCCCGCGCCGCATATCGCTCGCGGGCTTCAAGGCCGCCCACCCGTCCTGTCGCATGACCATGCGCGTCATCGTGATCGAATCCCTGTTCATCCGCGTTCAGACCGCGGTCGCTGCAATGCAAACTAGGCGCGTCGGAGACAGGTGAAAAATCAATGAATATTTCTGATTATTTCGCTATAACCAATTGATTTTCAGGTTTTTTCATGTTTTCGTTTGTTACGGGTCGCGGCAGGCGTTTCCTGCACCTCCGCGCTGGCCGCCTGCGGCGCCAGGGTGATCCGGTTGGCCTGCCCGGCATTCAGCAGGATGATCTGGTCGCACAGAACAATGGTCTCGCGCCGATGCGCGATCACGATCCGGGTCGCGTTCAACCCGCCGATCGCCTCGACGATCCGTGCCTCGCGGGCGGTGTCGAGATGACTGGTCGCCTCGTCGAGCAGAAGGATTTTCGGCCGGTGATACAGTGCGCGCGCAAGGATCAGCCGCTGGCGCTGCCCGCCGGACAGCGTCGATCCCATATCGCCCACCAGGGTGCGGTAGCCCATCGGCTGGGCGGCGATCTCGTCGTGAATCCCGGCCATGGTCGCGGCTCCGGTCACCGCCTCGCTGGTCGAGCCCGGATCGAAGAACCCGATATTCTCGGCGATCGATCCGGCGAACAACTGGTCGTCCTGCATCACCGCGCCGACCATCGAGCGATAGCTCGCGAGGCCGAGCGTGCGGATGTCGAGCCCGCCGACCAGAATCTCCCCCTCGGTCGGTTCCAGCAGCCCGAGGATCAGCTTGGCGAGCGTAGTCTTGCCGGCGCCCGAGGGCCCGACCAGCGCCGCCGACTGCCCGGCCTCGATCGTCAGCGAGCAGTCGCGCAGGATCCAGGGCTCGCCGTCGCCGTAGCGGAAGCTGACATTGCGCAGCTCGATCGACGGCTCCGGCATCGGCCCTTCATAGACCGAGGCGACATGGCGCTCCGGCGGGGTCAGCACGATATCGGCGAGGCGCTCGCAATAGAGCCTGAGCATACTCAGCTCGATCGCCGAATCGACAAGGCTGCCGGCGCGCGAGGTGAACTGCTTCGCATACATGGTGAAGGCGATCAGCATCCCGACGGTGAACTGCCCGTCGAGCACCAGAATCGCGGCGAGCCAGATCAGCACCACGTTCTCGAGGCCGAACAGGCCCGATTGCAGGGCGGTGAAAATGATGTGCAGCCGGCGCACGATCACCGAGCGGTTCGCGGTCTCGACCAGCGAATTGCCGTAGCGCGCGGTGCGCTCGTTCTGCTTGTTGTAGAGCTTGATCGGCTGCACGCCGCGGATCGCCTCCAGCAACTGGCTCTGCTGGTTGGCGGCGAACACGATCTGGTCCTCGGTCGCCTGGCGCAGCGGCATGTAGAACAGCCAGCGCAGCGCGCCGTAGGCGGCGAACACGCCGACCACGATCAGGCTGAGCTTCGCGCTGTAGACGAACAGGATGATCAGGGTGAGCACCGCCATGATCCCGTCGAGCACGGCCTCGACGAATTTGGTGGTCAGCGTGCGCTGGATGTTCTGCACCGCGCCGTAGCGCGACACCACGTCGCCGATATGGCGCTTCTCGAAATAGTCGAGCGGCAGGCGCATCAGGTGGGCGAACACGTTGGAGGCCCACTGCACGCTGAGCAGCGTGCTGATATAGACCACCACCCAGCCGCGCAGCGCGGTGATCGTCACCGAGAACAGCGTGACCAGAACGAAACCGATGCCGAGCAGGGTCAGCAGCGAGCGGTCGGCCGAGACCAGAACCTGATCCACCACCCACTGCATGTAGAACGGCCCGAGGATGCCGAGGATTTCGAGGGCGAGGGCGAGCAGAAGAATCTGCACGGCAACGGTGCGCAGTCCGGAAACCCGGCCGGCGAGGGCGCCGAGCGAAATCGAGCGCCGCGCCTCGGCGGGGCGGAAATCGGCGCGCGGCGTCAGTTCGAGCGCGATCCCGGTGAACGAGCGCGATGCCTCGACAAGGCTCAGCCGGCGCATCCCGCGCGCCGGGTCATGGATCACGAGTCCCTTCGCGTCCACCGCTTTCAGAACGACGAAATGGTTGAAATCCCAGTGCAGAAGGCACGGCATCGGCAGGCTTGCCAGATCGCCGAGTTCGAGCCGGAGCGGCCGCGAATCGAAATCGAGCCGTCCCGCGATCTCGATCAGCCGGGCGAGATTGGCGCCCTTGAGCGAGGCCGGAAACTGCCGGCGCAGGCTGGGCAGGTCGATGTCATGGCCATGATAGCGGCCGATCATGGCAAGACAGGCGAGGCCGCATTCCGCCGCCTCGGTCTGCAAAATCACCGGCAGATGCCGGCCGAACCCGAAGTTGAGCCCGCCGAGGCCGAGCGAATCGAGGCCGAGCGAGGCGAGGTCGGAGGCTTTCATGATGCGGCTTTCGCGGGCGCGGGCTTCGGGGCGGGCGGGCGAGGCGGGGCGCCGACGAAAACGTCCCGGCCGAGTCCGTAGAGCGGCTCGAACACCCACTGGATCAGTCGCCGCCGGTCGAGCACGATGCTCGCATCGAGGGCGAGCCCCGCGCGCAACCCTTCCTCATGGCCGTAAATTTCGACCGAGGTGGCATCGAGCGAAGCCATCACCCGGTAGAGCGGTTCCTTCGCCTGCATCTGGGTCAGGGCGGCGACTTCGGTCGGCGTCAGCGCGCTTTTCGAGATCGAGAGCACGGTGGCGCCGAACTGGCCGAATTTCTGATAGGGAAAGGCGGCGTAACGCAGATGCAGCCGGCTGCCCGGATGCAGGAAGCCGATCGCCCGGCTCGGCACCAGAAGCTGCGCGCGCAGGACCGACCCGGCCGGCGTGATCGAGATCAGCGGCTGGTTGGAGGCGACCGCCTGGCCCGGATCGACCACGATCGACGAGACCACCCCCGAACTCGGTGCGCGCAGCACGATCGCGGAAGACGCGGCATTGCGGGCAAGCTGCTGGTCGATTTCGGCCAGCTTCGACCGCGTCTGGTTCGACTGGGTGGCCGCGGTCAGCGGCAACTGGCGGATGTCCTGGGCGGTCTTGCCGATCTGCTGGTCGAGTTCGGCGACATTGCGCTGCAACGCCTTGAGTTGCGCCTTCGCCCCGAACACGGTCGATCTCTGCTGCTGCATCTGGAGGTCGGAGATGAAGCGCCCGTGCCCGATGCTCTCGAACTTGTCGAGCACCGCCTCGGTGCTGGA
Organism: Acidiphilium sp.; assembly: GCA_036379275.1. Lineage (GTDB taxonomy): Bacteria > Pseudomonadota > Alphaproteobacteria > Acetobacterales > Acetobacteraceae > Acidiphilium. Next base: position 3,880 of record DASVGZ010000278.1, read on the forward strand.
AATATCCTGCTTCTGGATCGCGATCTGCCCGGACAGTGCCTGGCGCTCGCTGTTCAGCATCGAGAGTTTTGCCCCGAGACCCGTGGCTTCGGTGGCAATCTGCTGCTTCTGGGTGACGAGATCCTGCCTGAGCAGGGTTTTCTGGTCGCGCAGGGACTGGGCGATCAGCACGTCAATCAACCCCATGGTCCGGCTGTCCACGTCGCCCGAAAGCTCCAGCAGGCGCTGTCCGGCATGAACCGTCTCGCCGTCGTGGACATCGACATGCCGGACCGTCCCGGCGATCGTCGCGGTGACCGAGAGCAGCCCCGAGGATGGCACCAGCGAGCCGGAAACTGTCTGGCGCCGCGTGTAATGGCCGAAGATCAGGAACAGGACGATTGCGACGCCGAGCACCCCGGCAAGACCCGAGAACACCCAGTGGCTTGGCGGCGAGGCGAGGCGGATCGGGCCGAGCCACTCC
>DASVGZ010000279.1:0-2205 GCA_036379275.1 Acidiphilium sp.
CGGCAATCTCGCGCCCGGAGGCTGCGTGATGAAGCCATCGGCGGCCGATCCACGCCTGCTGAAACATGAAGGCCCGGCTCTGGTGTTCGACGATTACGACACGATGGCGCGCGCGGTCGCCGATCCCGGCCTCGATGTCACGCCGGATCACGTCATGGTTCTGCGCAATGCCGGGCCGCAGGGCGGACCGGGGATGCCGGAATGGGGGATGCTGCCGATCCCGGTGAAATTGCTGCGTCAGGGGGTGCGCGACATGCTGCGTCTTTCGGATGCGCGGATGAGCGGCACAAGCTACGGCGCCTGCATCCTGCACATGGCCCCGGAAGCCTTCGTCGGCGGCCCGCTCGCCCTGATCCGCACCGGCGATATCATCTCGGTTGATGTCGCCGCGCGCCGGATCGACGTGAAACTGACCGATGACGAACTCGCACGCCGCCGCACTGCCTGGACGCCGCCGCCGCCGCGGTTTCCGCGCGGCTATGGCGCGATGGCCGCTGCCCATATCGGTCAGGCCGATACCGGCTGCGATTTCGACTTCCTGCAACGCAAAGGCGCGATCCCGGAACCGGAAATCCACTGACCCGTTTCGACGCTCTCTGACACACGCTTGTAACACTGCCGGAGTAGATATCCGTCATCGGTTCATCGCCGTGGACAGGAGAGTCTCATGGTCAAGTTCTGGCGATCCCGCTCATCCCGCCCGGCCTTCGCGGCGCTTGCAGCGCTCGCCGTGGCCGGCGCCATGGCGGTTCCTCATCCGGCCCGGGCCGGGTGGCATCACGGCTGGGGTTGGGGTCCGCGCATCGGCTTCGGCGTCAGCATACCGCTGGTGATTCCCGCGCCGCCGCCGGCCTACGCCTATTACGGACCGCCCGCCTATTACTATCCGCCGCCGCCGCGCGCGCGGGTCTGGATGCCGGCGCACTACAACTGGGCCGGAGCCTATATTCCCGGCCACTGGGTCTGGCGGTAGGCCGTCCGGTACTGATCAGCCGGCCAGATGCTCCTTCAGCCGGGGCATCAGTTCCACCAGATTGCAGGGGCGATGCCGCGAATCGAGCTGGGTGAGCAGAATATCGTCCCAGCCGTCCTTCGCCGCGCCCGGCGAGCCGGGCAGCGCGAACAGATAGGTGCCGCCGGCAACCCCGCCGAGCGCGCGGGACTGGATCGTCGAGGAGCCGATCTTGCGGTAGCTCAGCATCCGGAACAACTCGCCGAAGCCCTCGATCTCCTTTTCCAGCACCCGCGAGAATGCTTCCGGCGTCACGTCCCGCCCGGTGACTCCGGTACCGCCGGTGCTGATCACAACGTCGATCGCGCTATCGGCGATCCATGCCCGAAGCCGTGCCTCGATTGCATCGGCATCGTCGCGGACGATTGCCCGCGCCGCCAGAACGTGGCCCGCCGCCCCGATCCGCTCGACAAGCGCATTGCCCGAGGTATCGTCCGCTTCGGTCCGCGTGTCCGATACGGTCAGAACCGCGATCGAGACCGGCAGGAATTTTCTGGTTTCATCGATCCGCGACATCGTTTCCACTCCTGACCCCGAACGCCAGTATAAGGCGTTTTGCGGCGGGACCGAACCCCTGCTCCGCCCGCTCGACCCTCTTGCGCGCCATCCTGCCAGAGGCTAGGACACCGCGACGTTCAACGGATCGTGGGTGCGTAGCTCAGCGGGAGAGCATCGCCTTCACACGGCGGGGGTCACAGGTTCAATCCCTGTCGCACCCACCACGATTCCAATGGTTTCCCCGGTTTCCACGATCCGGTCCGGCACTGCGCCGAACGATCGGAAAGACCTGCCCAAATCCGTGTGGGTTGCCTGCGGTCTATTCCGATATCGTGCCGCTCCGTAACAACCGGCAAGCGGTCGCATAGAGATTCAGCGCATACCGAGAACTGATCACTCCGAAAAGCATGGCAATGTCCTTGTCTGGTCGGACACGCGCCTCGTCCGCCCACCTGAAATGCGCAAAATTATGCGCATATATACTTGACAAATCATAGAAATGCGTAATCTGAGGCACATCAGGGATGCGATAAAGATGCCGGCGATCGAGACCAACACCCGCAAGATCATCACCCGGCTCAAGGCCGAAGGATGGATCGAGGTCGGCGGTGCGCGGCACGACAAGTTCGAGCATCCCGACCGACCGGACATGTTGATCGTGGTGCCCCGGCATCGCGAGGTTTCCATGGGCGTTG
>DASVGZ010000280.1:0-13343 GCA_036379275.1 Acidiphilium sp.
CGGTCAGCCAGTGCCGGGCCACTACCGCGCGCGCCATCGCCGGCAAGGTGCTCGCCACCCCGCCGACCGCGAGGATCGACATTTCGGCGAACACGAGAATGAGGGCGAGGAAGATCATCTCGCCCGAAGCATCACGATCCCGACCGACACCGGAAGGGCGATCGCGATCACCAGCGGCAGCGGCAGCCCCAGAACCGCGAACAGCGCGAAGGTGAGAACGATCACGCCGAGCGGCGCCAGATGACGCAGCGATGGCCCGGCGATCTTGAGCGCGGTCGCGAGAATCAGGCCGGAAGCCCCGGCCGCAAGGCCGCCCAGAGCGTGATCCACCGCAGGCAGGGAACCGAACCGCTCATAGAGCGTGCCGACGACAAGAACGATCGTGACCGGAACGGCCAGAAGTCCGAACAGCGCTGTCACCGCGCCGGGAACGCCACGATGGCGCGAGCCGAACGCGGCGGCGAAATTGACCGTGTTCGGCCCCGGCAGAAACTGGCACAGGCTGAACAGGTCGGTGAATTCCGCCGCGGTCTGCCATTGCCGGCGCTCGACGATGATCCGCCGCAGGAAGGGCAGCACGGCGCCGAAACCGGACAGGCCGGCGACGAAAAACGCCTGAAACAACTGGGCGTGGCTCAGGCGCTGCGACTCGGCCGGCATGGGATCAGGCTACAGGCAGCCCGGGTTGTCCGACAATCGCCGCCACCGCAACCGTCCCCCTTGGTTACATACCCTGTTCAACCCCGGCCGGACTTGGCAGGGTGGTCCGATGAGCAACACGCTACCTGAACCTTCCGCCACGGCCTCCGCCGACGATGCGCCGACGCTCGGCATCGGCGACGAGCTGGAACTGCGTGCCGGCCCGGCGCCGACCTCGCCGCCACTGCCGATCGCACTGCTGATCGTCGCGCTCGGCATCGCCGCGCCGATCCTGTTCGTGCGCGTCGCGGTGTCGAGCCCCTATCTGTCGGCGGCCACGCTGATCCTGCCGATCGCCGGCATCCTCGCCCTGTTCGGTTCGATCGAGTCGATGCGCCGGCGCCATATCGACCGGACAGTGCGCGCCCGCGCGATCATCGGACCCGAGGGCGTCCGGCTGATGGCCCGCCCCGGCGAGGCCGAGTTCCACCCCTGGACCGGGATCGATTCCGCCTTCGTGACCCGCTCGACCCTCACCCTCCGCCTCAAGGCCGACAACGGCAAACGCACCCGCCGCGCGATCCGCTATGGCGGGCTGGAAACCCCGATCGACCTGATCGACTCCCGGCTGCGCGCCGGACTCGCACCGCACGGCACGGATGCCGACACCGCATGTGACCCCGGGATGTCATAAAAGCTTCACCGAAACTCCGTCGCCCCGGCATCGCGGATCGCCTACAGCCTGCGTCGTCCGACATTCATCGCCAACGACGAGGGAGTTCCATCGTGCGATCCGATTTCAGACTGCGTCGCTCCACCCTGCTCGGCGCAGGAGCGGCCGTGCTGCTGACCGCCGGACTTGCCACCGGCACCGCCCGGGCGGCGACCACCGGCCTGGTCGAAACCGGCTCGACCCTGCTCTATCCGCTGTTCAATCTCTGGGTGCCCGATTTCATGAAAACGCATCCGGGCGTGCGGGTGACCACCCAGGGCACCGGCTCGGGCACCGGCATCGCCGAGGCGATCGCCGGCGTGGTGCAGATCGGCGCGTCCGACGCCTACATGTCCACCCCACAGATCAAAAAGAATCCCGACATCCTCAACATCCCGCTGGCGATCTCGGCGCAGGCGGTGAATTACAACCTGCCCGGCCTCGCCGGCACGCATCTGAAACTCTCCGGCCCGGTGCTCGCCGGCATCTATTCCGGCAAGATTTCCACATGGAACGCGCCAGCGATCGCGGCACTCAACCCGGGCGTCAAACTGCCGGACCACAAGATCATCCCGGTCCACCGCGCCGACGGCTCGGGCGACACCTTCCTGTTCACCCAGTATCTCAGCGCCTCCACCCCGGCCTGGAACAGCACGGTGAGCTACGGCACCACGATCTCCTGGCCGGCGGTCCCCGGCGGGCTCGGCGCCGAGGGTAATCCCGGCATGGTCGAGGCACTGAAACAGAACCCGTATTCGATCGCCTATATCGGCGTCAGCTTCCACGAACAGATTGCGAGTGCGAAACTCGGCACCGCGATGCTGCAAAACAAGGATGGCAAGTTCGTTCTGCCCACGGCGAAAACGATCGCAACAGCCGCCGATGCCCTCGTCGGCAAGACGCCGAAGGACGAGCGGATCAGCCTGATCTTCGCGCCCGGCGCCGAGAGCTACCCGATCATCAACTATGAATACGCGGTCGTGAGCGCGAGGCAGCATGATGCCGCCACCGCGAACGCGGTAAAGGCGCTGCTGACCTGGGCAATCAACCAGGGCAACGCGCCCGCCTACCTCGACAAGGTCGAGTTCAAGGCGCTGCCCGCCGCGATAAAGCGGCTTTCCGAAGCGCAGATCGCCAGAATCCACTAACCCTTCAAAACCCCGCCCCCGGGAAACACGCGATGAAACGATCCAGCCCGTTCCGCCTCGGCCTTGCCGCGATCGCCCTGGTGATTCCGGCGGCGCTGGTCCTCATCGTCGTGTTTCTCATCCAGTATGCGTGGCCGGCGATCTTCTACAACGGCATCCGCTTCGTCGGCACGATCGACTGGAATCTCGGCAACCTCTACGCCAATCCGGTGATCCGGCACGGCGTCGAGGTGCCGCTCAACGCCAATTACGGCATTCTCGCCTTCATCGTCGGCACGCTGTTCTCCTCGTTCCTCGCGATCCTGTTCGCCCTGCCGGTCGCGGTCGGCACCGCGATCTTTCTCGCCGAGGCGGTGCCCGCGCGATTCCGCGGCGCGCTGTCGATGCTGGTCGAACTGGTCGCTGTAGTGCCGAGCGTTGTGTTCGGTCTCTGGGGCATCTACGTGCTCGCGCCGCTGATCGCGCATTATATCGGCCCCGGCATCACTGCAATTCTCGGCTTCATTCCGTTCTTCGACATTCATCGCAGCACCGGCAGCGGATTCGGCCTGCTCGCCGCCGCGATCGTTCTGGCTCTGATGATCACCCCGATCATCGCGACAACTCTCTACGACGCCCTGCTCCAGGTGCCGCGCGAATTGCGCGAATCGGCGATGGCGCTCGGCGCGACCCGGTTCGAGATGGTGATCAAGACCGCACTGCCGACCGTGCGGGTCACCCTGATCGGCGGCGTGGTGCTCGGGCTCGGTCGCGCGCTCGGCGAGACCATGGCGGTGCTGATGGTCTCCGGCGGCGCACTGAACTATCTGCCCGACACGATCTTCACCCCGATCACCACCATGGCCGCGTTCATTCTCTCGCAACTCGACAGCGCATTTCAGGATCCCACCGGCATGGCGGTGAAATCGCTCGCGGAAATCGCGATCGTCCTGTTCATCATCACGCTCGCGGTGAACGCCGCCGCGCGACTTCTGGTTCGGGGAGCCGGCCTTGTCCGCAACGTTTGACGCGCCGGTAAAGCGATCAGCGCTGGAGATGCGCCGGCGCCTCGTCAGCCGGATCGGCTGGGTCCTGTGCAGCTGCGCCTTCCTTCTGATCGCGGTGCCTCTGCTCGATCTCGTCCTGACCGTCGCGATCAAGGGCGCGTCGGCGTTTTCGGTGAAGCTGTTCACCACATCGAGCAACGGGGTCACCGGCGGGCTGCTCGGCGCCATCGTCGGCACAACGGTCCTCTCGCTCGGCGCGCTGATCTTCGCGGTGCCGGTCGGCGTCGGCGCCGGTCTCTATCTTTCCGAATACGGCCACAACCGGCTGGGCGCTGTGATCCGGTTCCTCTCCGATACGCTGACCGGCATCCCCTCGATCGTTCTCGGCTATTTCTCCTACATTACCATGGTCATCGGCCTCGGCTGGAAATTTTCCGTCCTTGCCGGGTCGATCACGCTCGCGATCATGATTGTTCCCTATCTCGCGCGGATCACCGAGCTGTCGCTCCAGCGCGTACCTGTGGCGATGCGTGAGGCCGCCTACGCCCTCGGCGCGAAGGAGCGCACCGTCGCGTTCAGGATCGTGCTCGCGGCGGGCCGGCCCGGCGTAATCACCGGGGTTCTGCTCTCACTCGCGATCTCGGTCGGCGAGACCGCACCGCTGATCCAGACCGCCGGCTGGTCGAACTATCTCTGGACCGGCAAGCTGACCCACGAGCCGATCGGCTATCTGACCTATGTGATCTGGACCTTCATCAACCAGCCGAACGCGCAGAGCCACGCCCTCGCCTTCGCCGCCGCGTTTCTGGTGATGCTGTTCGTGCTGGCGATCAATATCGGTGTGCGGATCGTCCTGCGCCGTCCGCACTGACGGACGGCCAGTCCTGTAGATCAGTCCTGCCGGATATCGGCGATCCGTCCGCCGGTCAGTTCGACGAGCCGGGCGGGTGCGACCGGAAACACATGATGCGGCGAGCCGGCCGCCGCCCAGATCGTCTCGAACCGCATCAGATCCCGGTCGATGAGCAGCACGACCGACGCGCCATGCCCGAGCGGCGAGACACCGCCGACCGCGAAACCGGTCGCCGCAAGGACGAAATCCGGCCCGGCCGGTTCGATTTTCGTCCCGATCAATGCGGCGAGTTTCGCTTTCGACACCCGGTTCGCCCCCGAGGCGATGGCCAGAACCGGCGTCTCGCCCGCCCGGAACACGATCGACTTGGCGATCTCCGCGACGGTGCAACCGATCGCCGCCGCCGCATCCGCCGCGGTGCGCGTGCCTTCGGGAAACTCGCTGACCGCATCGGCCAAACCGGCCGCACGCAACGCGCTCCGCACCCGCTCGACCGCCTGTTCCGCTACACGATCCACAACGGTCATGCCGCAAGCACCGCCTCGGCGGTGCGCACCACGGCCCGCAACGCACCCGGCTCGAACGGCGAGGCGAGTTTCGCCGCCGCGACCAGTCCGCCGAACGGCGCCGAGCCGCCCAGCTTGCAGAGATCGACATAGGTATCGAAACTCGCCCGGTAGTCTTCGCGCGACTTCACCCAGAACTGCAACGCGCAGCACTGCGCCAGCGTGTAGTCGATATAGTAGAACGGCGCGCCGTAGATGTGGCCCTGCCCCTGCCAGCGCCCGCCCATGGCCGGATAGGTGAGATCGCCCCAGTTGCGCCAGGGCAGATAGATCCGCTCCAGGTCGCGCCACATCGCATGGCGCTCGGCCGGCGTCGCTTCGGGCCTGGCATAGACCTCGTGCTGGAAATGATCGACGCAGACGCCGTACGGCAGGAATTCGAGCGCGCCGATCAGGTGCATCCGCCGGTACCGCTCCGCTTGTGCGCCGAACATCGGCCCGATATGCGGATAGGCCAGAAACTCCAGGCTCATCGAGTGGATTTCCGCCGATTCCGAGGTCGGCCAGAGATAGTCCACCGAAGGCAGCGACCGGCTCAGATAGTTCTGGAACGCATGGCCCATCTCGTGGGTGAACACATCGACATCGTGATGCGTACCATTGAAGTTCGCGAAGATGAACGGCATCCCGAAGGCCGGAAACGAGGTGCAGAATCCGCCGCCCGCCTTGGTCGGCCGGTTCTTCAGATCCATGAACCCGCCTTCGTTCATCCGGCGATAGAAGCCGGCGAGGCGCGGATCCATCGCCTCGAACATCGTGTTTGCCTTGCCGACCAGAGCGTCGTGATCGCCGTCCGGCTTCGGGTTGCCGCGCGGATCGACCAGCGCCTCATCCCAGGCATAGAGCGTATCCAGCCCGTTATCGCGCCGGCGCTGCTCGACCAGTCGTGCCACCAGCGGCACCACATGGGTCAGTACCTCGCGCCGGTAGGCCGCGACCTGCTCGGGTCCGTAATCGAGCCTGCCCATCCGTCGATAGCCGAGTGCGATGAAATTCGCATCGCCCAGGGTCCGCGCCATCCTGTCGCGCAGTTTCACCAGCCGGTCGTAAATCTCGTCGAGTTCCTCGCCATGCGTGGCAAAAAAATCCCAGCGCGCGGTCGCGGCGCGGTGGCGGGTGGCGCGATCGAGATTTTCGGCATAGGGCGCGAGCCCGGCAAGGTTGAGGGTCTTGCCGTCGAATCCGATTTTCGCGCCGGCGAGCAGTTCGGTGTAGCGCGCGTCGAGCTTGGCCTCGTCTTCAAGATCCCGCGCGATCGCCGGATCGAAGGTGGTCACGTCATTGCGCCAGATATCCAGCGCATGGCGGCCGTACTGCGCCTCGATCGGCGCCGGATCGAGCGCCAGAAACCGGTTCTTGAAGTCGGTTTCATGCTCGGCGATCACTGGCCCAAGTTCGTCGGCATACTCGCGCTCGGCCTTATACTCCGGATTCGCCGTGTCCTGGGAAAACCGCAGATGCACCAGCGATGACCAGGTTCCGGCATTGCGTCGCAAAGTCTCCCACGCGTCCAGGGCGGCACCGGTATCTCCCCGGTCGAGAGTCGCGTTCAGCGAGTCGTATGCCGCCTTCAGGCTCTCTCTGGTTGGTTTCTCCGCCGTGATTTCGTCGAAACGCATCGCTTCCCCCGGGATATGACGATCCGGTTCCCATCATGCCCTACCCGTCTCCGATGCCATAGGGGCCGAACATGAAAAAAGGCGCAGCCGAAGCCGCGCCTTTTGTGTCGTCAAACGATATCGGAAAAATCAGGCGGCGGCCTGACCGGCGGCCTCATCCTCATCGTCCTTCACTTCCGGCTTCGGCCCGCTGTCGAGCCCCTTCGCCGCCGGATCGCGCTCGACCAGTTCGATCACCGCCATATCCGCCGCGTCGCCATAGCGCATCCCCGCCTTGAGCACGCGGGTATAACCGCCCTGACGCTCCTTGTAGCGCTCGGCCAGAGTGGCGAACAGCTTGGTGACGATCACGTCGTCACGCAGAAGGGCGTGGGCCTGACGGCGCGCATGGAGCCCGCCGCGCTTGCCCAGAGTGATGAGCTTTTCCGCAACCGGGCGCAGTTCCTTCGCCTTCGGCAGGGTGGTGGTGATCTGCTCGTGCTTCAGCAGAGCCACCGCCATGTTGCGGAACATGGCAGCGCGGTGGGACGTGGTGACACCGAGTTTACGTCCTGCAACACCGTGACGCATTTGGCTTACTCCAGATCAGAAAATTCGAATTCGACAGCGAAGGCAGTAGCGGTTCAGAACGGCTGGTCGGAACGCTTGACCAGGTCCTCGATATTCTCGGGCGGCCAGTCCGGCACCGCCATGCCGAGGCCGAGCCCCATGGCGGTGAGCACTTCCTTGATCTCGTTCAGCGACTTGCGTCCGAAATTCGGCGTGCGCAGCATCTCCTGTTCGGATTTCTGCACCAGATCGCCGATATAGACGATATTGTCGTTCTTGAGGCAGTTCGCCGAACGGACCGAGAGTTCGAGTTCGTCGACCTTGCGCAGCAGGTTCGGGTTGAACGGCAGTTCCGGCCGCGGCTCTTCCGAGCGCAGGCGCTGCGGCTCCTCGAAATTGATGAACATGCCGAGCTGGTCCTGCAGGATGCGGGCGGCCAGCGCCACCGCGTCCTCCGGCGCGACCGCGCCGTTGGTCTCGACCTGAAGGATCAGCCGGTCGTAATCGGTAACCTGGCCGACGCGGGTCGGCTCGATCCGGTAGGAAACCCTGCGCACCGGCGAGTAGATCGCATCGACCGGGATCAGCCCGATCGGCGCATCCTCGGGACGGTTCGCCGCCGCCGCGACATAGCCGCGCCCGACATCGACGGTGAATTCCATGCCCAGCGTCGCGCCGTCGTCCAGCGTGCACAAGACCAGATCGGGGTTCATGATCTCGATGTCATGGCCGACCTGGATCTGGCCGGCGGTGACCTCGCACGGCCCCTTCGCCGACAGCGTCATCCGCTTCGGCCCGTCACCATGCATCTTGACCGCGATCTGCTTGATGTTCAGCACGATGTCGGTCACGTCCTCGCGTACGCCGGCGATCGAGGAGAATTCGTGCAGAACGCCGTCGATCCGCACCGAGGTAACCGCCGCGCCGTGCAACGACGACAGCAGGATCCGGCGCAGCGCATTGCCGAGCGTCATCCCGAAGCCGCGCTCCAGCGGTTCGGCAATGATCGTGGCGGACCGCAGATCGTCCGCGCCCGGCTCGATATCCAGCTTCTCCGGCTTGCGCAGCAACTGCCAGTTCCGCTGCAACGCCACATGCGTATCTTTCAACATCAACCCCTCCGGTCGAGCGATGGTATCGCCCCCACCTTCCGAAAATTCCCGCTTCCTTGCCACGGCGCCACTATCGCGGCACCGGAGAAAGCCGGACCAACCGGCCCGGGCCGGTCGTCAGTCAATTCACGCGCGAACGCAAATCCGTTCTCGCGCCAGACGCCTGCGTTCAAGCGTTACACGCGACGCCGTTTGCGCGGGCGGCAGCCATTGTGCGGAATCGGCGTCAGGTCGCGAATCGCGGTGATCGAGAACCCGATCGTCTGCAACGCCCGCAGCGCGCTCTCGCGTCCCGAACCCGGACCGCTGACCTCGATCTCCAGCGTCTCCATGCCATGCTCGCGCGCCTTGCGCCCGGCATCCTCGGCGGCGACCTGAGCTGCATAGGGCGTCGATTTCCGGCTGCCCTTGAACCCCTGACTTCCCGCCGACGACCACGAGATCGCATTGCCCTGCGCGTCGGTGATCGTCACCATCGTGTTATTGAAGCTCGCAAGCACATGAGCAACACCGGTGCTGATGTTCTTGCGTTCCTTGCGGCGGGGACGCGTGGTGGCTGGTTTGGCCATGGAATATCCTGTCTTTCTCGCGATCCGGCCACGGCGCTCAGGCCCGGCCGGATCAGTCCGTCATCATGTCGTGAAAGCCGAAGCGGTTACTTCGTCACTTTCTTCTTGCCGGCGATCGCCACCGCCTTGCCCTTGCGGGTGCGAGCGTTGGTGTGGGTGCGCTGGCCGCGAACCGGAAGCCCCTTGCGATGGCGCAGGCCGCGATAGCAGCCGAGATCGACCAGGCGCTTGATATTCATCGCGAGTTCACGGCGCAGATCGCCCTCGACCCGGTAATCCCGGTCGATCAGTTCACGGATTTTCAGAATCTCGTCATCGGAAAGCTGGTTGACGCGCTTCTCGTCGGGAATGCCGAGCGTGGAGCAGATGCTCTGCGCCTTGGTCGGCCCGATGCCATAGATATAGCGCAGGCTGATCAGCACGCGCTTGTTCGAAGGAATGTTTACGCCGGCAATACGCGCCACGCTTGCTGCTCCTCGGTCTCCGGCGGGTGGTCCGCCCGGATTTTGCATCGATGGACGGCCGGAACTCCGCGGCGGGCGCCGCCAAATCCCGGCCCGAATAAAGCGCGGCGCCCCTCTAGGGAGCGCCGCCACCGAGGTTCATTATCGTCCGGGCGGAGATGAGTCAATCGACGGTTATCAATTTTTCGTGATAACTTCGAAATCCCGCCACCCGGTCGTCAGTCCGCCGCCACCGCCTCCGGGCTGGCAACACCAGCCTTGCGCAAAGCCGCTTCGATCGCCCCGGTGACCTCGTCCATTTCCGCCATGCCGTCGACTGCCTGGAGTCGGCCGCTGGCCTCGTAATAGGGCAGAATCGGCGCCGTCTGCCCGGTATAGGCAGCGAATCGCCGCCGCACCGTTGCCTCATTGTCGTCCGCCCGGTGGACGAATTCGTGGCCGCCGCATTTGTCGCAAATCCCCGGTTTCGCTGTCGGGTGAAAGGTCCGGTGATAGCCGGTGCCGCACCGCGCGCAGGAAAACCGTCCGGCGATCCGCTCGATCAGGATATCCTCGTCCACCTTGAGAAGAATGACCGCATCGAGATCGAGCCGGTTTTCCGCCAGCATCGCATCCAGAGCCTCGGCCTGCGGAACGGTACGGGGAAATCCGTCGAGGATGAAACCATGCTGGCAGTCGGACTGGCTCAGCCGGTTGCGCAGCATTCCGATGATCACATCGTCGGAGACCAACTGGCCGGCTTCCATCACCGCCTTTGCCTTGAGCCCCAGTTCGGTGCCCGCCTTCACCTCGGCGCGCAGCATGTCCCCGGTGGCGATCTGGGCGGCGCGATAGCGCTCCTGCAGGATTTTCGCCTGCGTGCCCTTGCCTGCGCCCGGTGGCCCCAACAGAATGATCTTCATCGCGTCCGCGTTCTCCCTCTGCCTTTCCGGATCAGGCCCTCATATTGATGGGCCAGAAGATGAGACTGGATTTGCGAGACCGTGTCCATCGTCACCGACACCACGATCATCAGCGAGGTTCCGCCGAAATAATAGCCGGCGGTAAGATCGAACTGGCCGATCAGGAATTGCGGGATAAGGCAGACGATCACCAGATAGGCGGCGCCGATCGTGGTCAGCCGGGTCAGCACCGTGTCGAAATACTTCGCGGTGTTGGCGCCCGGGCGGATGCCGGGGACGAAGCCGCCGTATTTCTTCAGGTTGTCGGCGGTCTCCGTGGGGTTGAACACCACAGCAGTATAGAAATAGGTGAAAAACGCGATCAGCGCGGCATAGAAAATCATGTAGCCGGGCCGCCCGCTGGACATCTCGCGGGCAAGAAACTGCAGCCAGCCCGGTCCGGTGCCATGGCTGAAGCCGACGATCGTCGCTGGAATCAGCAGCAACGAGCTTGCGAAGATCGGCGGAATCACGCCCGAAGTGTTCACCTTCATCGGCAGATGCGACGAGTCGCCGCCGAACATGCGGTTACCGACCTGGCGTTTCGGATACTGGACCAGAATCTTGCGATGGGCACGCTCCATGAACACGACGAACGCCACCACCACCAGGATGAGGACGAAAAAGCCGATCACGAAGGCCATGGACAGGCCGCCGGTCGCACCGAGTTGAAGCACACTCCCAATCGCACCTGGAAATGCCGCGACGATGCCCGCGAAAATGATCAGACTCGACCCGTTGCCGATCCCGCGCGAGGTGATCTGCTCGCCGAGCCACATCAGGAACACCGATCCGCCGGTCAGGGTGATGATGGTCGTGACCATGAAGAACATGCCGGGATCGATCACCGCCGGACCGACCGCGCTCTTGATGTTCTCGAGCCCGATCGCGATGCCGTAGGACTGCAGCAGCGCGATCACCACGGTCAGGTAGCGGGTATACTGGTTGATCTTCTGCTGGCCGGACTGGCCTTCCTTCTTCAGCGCCTCGAGCGACGGCATCGCCGCCTGCATGAGTTGCATGATGATCGAGGCCGAGATGTAGGGCATGATGTTCAGGGCGAACACGGTCATCCGGCCCAGGGCGCCGCCGGAGAACATATTGAACATGCCGAGAATGCCGCCGCCGTTCTGCGACAGCATGTGCTCCATCACCGCCGCGTCGACGCCGGGGATCGGAATATAGGTGCCCAGCCGGAAGACGATCAGCGCCCCGAGGGTGAACCAGATCCGCTTCTTCAGATCGGTCGCCCGGGCCAGCGTCCCCAGATTCAGGCTCGAAGCGAGTTGTTCAGCGGCAGACGCCATGGATATCCCTCGTCAGACGGGCCGGAATCCCGACCCCGAAAAGCCGACGGCGCCACGGCCTGTGAAAACTCACGACCTGATGGCGCCGTTCGTCATGTTCATATTGCCGCAACCGGGTGGGCCGCGGCAAGAGCGGTCAAGTCAGGCAGCGTCCGGTCCGGCCTTGGCGACGAGTGTCTTCACCGAGCCGCCGGCTTTCTCGATCGCCGCGATCGCGGACGCCGATGCGCCGGAGACCTCGATCTCGACCTTCATGGCGATCTCGCCACGACCGAGCAGACGGACACCGGCGAATTTCGGGCCGCCGAATACTCCGGCCTCGCGCAGCACGGCCTCGGTCACCGGCTTGCCGGCATCAAGCTTGCCAGCCTCGATCAGGGCCGCAAGTTTACCGACATTGAGCGGCGCATATTCACGGCGATTCGGGTTGGTGAAGCCGCGCTTCGGAAGCCGCCGGTAGATCGGAAGCTGCCCGCCCTCGAACCCGTTCAGGGAAACGCCTTCGCGCGCCTTCTGACCCTTGACGCCCTTGCCCGAGGTCTTGCCCTTGCCCGAACCGATGCCGCGCCCGAGACGCTTGGACTTCGGTCGCGCTCCGGCGTTATCGCGCAATTCGTTGAGTTTCATTACGCCAGTTCCTCGACCTTCAGGAGATGCGCGACCTTCTTGATCCGGCCGAGCGTCTCCGGCGTCGCCGCGACTTCACGGCTCGCATTCAAATGGCGCAGCCCGAGGCCGACCAGGGTTTCCTTCTGGCCCGGCTTGCGGCCGATCGACGATCCGGTCTGGGTGATCCGCACCCGCCCGATCGCGTCCTTCGTGGTCTCAGGCATCGGCCGACACCTCCTTCTCGCGCTGGCGGCCGAACAGGTCGGCAACCTTCTTGCCGCGACGGGTCGCCACGCTGCGCGGGCTCGCACAGTTGGTCAGGGCGGCAACCGTCGCCTTCACCATGTTGTGCGGGTTGCGGCTGCCGAGCGACTTCGCGACGACATCGCCGATCCCGAGCGTCTCGAACACCGCGCGCATCGGCCCCCCGGCGATGATGCCGGTGCCGGCCGGCGCGGAGCGCAGAACCACATGCCCGGCGCCGTAACGGCCCTCGACATCGTGATGCAGCGTGCGGCCCTCCTTCATCGGCACCCGGACCATGCCGCGCTTGGCACGCTCGGTCGCCTTGCGGATCGCCTCGGGCACTTCCTTGGCCTTGCCGGCGCCAAAGCCGACCCGGCCTTTCTGGTCGCCCACCACGACGAGCGCCGCGAAGGCAAAACGCCGACCGCCCTTGACCACCTTGGCGACGCGGTTGATGGTGACCAGCTTGTCGATCAGCTCGTCGCCATCGCGATCCCGCTCACGCTCGCGGCCCCGGCCTTCTCTCGGTTCCCGTGCCATGCAATGCTCCTCAGAAATCCAGACCGCTCTCGCGAGCGGCTTCGGCGAGGGCTTTCACCCTGCCATGATACATATAGGCGCCACGATCGAACACGACCCGGCTCACCCCGGCGGCCTTCGCGCGCTCGGCGACCAGCTTGCCAACCGCCGCCGCCGCCGCCTTGTCCGCGCCGGAACGCAAATCGGCCCGCAGTCCGGCATCGAGCGAGGATGCCGCGACCAAAGTGCGCCCGACGGCATCGTCGATGATCTGGGCATAGATATGTTTGCCCGAACGAAATACCGAAAGCCGGGGCCTGCCGCCGGATTTCTGGCGCAACTGAAAGCGCAGCCGCTCCCGGCGACGCGCCTCTTTGTCCTGAACCGCGCTCATTACTTCTTCTTGCCTTCCTTACGCCGGATCGCCTCGCCTTCGAACTTCACGCCCTTGCCCTTGTAGGGCTCGGACGGCCGGAACCCGCGGATTTCGGCCGCGACCTGACC
>DASVGZ010000281.1:0-3332 GCA_036379275.1 Acidiphilium sp.
GCAGCCAGTCCACCGCGGCTTCCATGTCGCCGCCGGTTTCGGTCAGCGCCTTCTTGCAGTCCATCATGCCTGCGCCGGTCTTCTCGCGCAGATCCTTCACCATCGCGCCGGTGATCTCGGCCATGGGTGTTCTCCTTGTCATCTCGTCAGAATTCAGGCGTGCGCTTCGGCATCCTCGATCGCGGGATCTGCAGGAACATCCTCGGCGGCTCCGAGATCGGCGCCGGAGGCGGCAAGCTCGGCGCTGATGCCGTCGAGCACGGCGCCGGCGACCAGATCGCAGTAGAGGGTGATCGCGCGGATCGCATCGTCATTGCCTGGGATCGGGTAGGTGACGCCCGATGGGTCGGAGTTGGAATCGAGCACCGCGACCACCGGAATGCCGAGCTTGGTCGCTTCCTCGACCGCGAGCTTTTCCTTGTTGGTGTCGATGATGAACAGGATGTCCGGCAGGCCGCCCATCTCCTTGATGCCGCCGAGCGCGCGGTCGAGCTTGTCACGCTCGCGCGACAGGTTCAGCAGTTCCTTCTTGGTCAGGCCCTGACCTTCGCCGCCCATGGTCTCTTCCATCTGGCGCAGCTTGCGGATCGAGTTGGTGATGGTCTTCCAGTTGGTCAGCATTCCGCCGAGCCAGCGATGGTTGACGTAATACTGGCCGCAGCGCTTGGCGGCATCCGCGACATGGTCGGCCGCGGCGCGCTTGGTGCCGACGAACAGGACGCGTCCGCCGCCGGCGGTGACATTGCGGATCTCGCGCAGCGCGCGCTCCAGCATCGGCACGGTCTGCTGAAGATCGATGATGTGGACCTGGTTGCGCACCCCGAACAGGTAGGGGGCCATGCGCGGGTTCCAGCGGCGGGTATTGTGGCCGAAGTGAACGCCGGCTTCGAGCAACTGGCGCAGGGAAACGTCTGGCATCGCCATGGGCGAAATTCCTTTCTGTGACCGCCGGGAAGGCGATCGTCCGGTTGAACCTCCACGGAACCAGGCCTTGCGGCACCGGACCCAGCGTGCTGGGAAGGTCGTTCCGTGTGCGAATTGCCGACCGGTCCCGAACACGGGACGCCGACCGCGTGCCTATGCCCCAGATGCACTTCCGGTGCAAGACGTGATAGGGACGCGCCGATGCATCCGCTCGCCCTTTATGTCCACTGGCCGTTCTGTCTGGCCAAATGCCCCTATTGCGATTTCAACTCCCATGTCCGTGAGCGGATACCGGAGGCGCGGATCGTCGCGGCACTCCGGCGTGAACTCGCTTTCGAGGCGGACCGGCACGGCCGGCGGCGTCTGGGGTCGATCTTCTTCGGCGGCGGCACGCCGAGCCTGATGTCCCCCGAAAGCGTCGCCGCGCTGATCGGCGATGCGACAGATCGGTTCGAACCGGAGTCGGATCTGGAAATCACTCTTGAAGCGAACCCGACCAGTATCGAGGCCGGGCGGTTCCGGGGCTATCGGGATGCCGGGGTCAACCGGGTTTCCGTGGGGGTGCAGAGCCTCGACGATACCGCCCTGCGCTTCCTCGGCCGCCAGCATACGGCGCGCGAGGCGGTCGCTGCGGCGGAACTCGGCCGGGCGATCTTTCCGCGCGCGAGTTTTGATCTGATCTATGCGCGGCCGGGTCAGGATGTCTCCGCCTGGCGGGCCGAACTCGATGCCGCGCTTTCGCTCGGGTTCGATCACATGTCGCTGTATCAACTCACCATCGAACCGGGCACGCGCTTCGCCACGGCGTATGCGCGCGGCGATTTCGTGCTCCCCGAGAACGATGCCGCCGCCGCCCTTTACGACGCAACTGCCGGGACAGCGGCGCGGTTCGGCCTCGCTCCCTACGAGATTTCCAACTACGCGAAGCCGGATGCGGAATCGCGCCACAACCTCGCCTATTGGCGCTATCAGGATTACGCGGGCATCGGCCCTGGCGCGCACGGGCGGGTCACTCTGAAAGACAGCCTGATTGCCACTCGCCGGCACCGCGCGCCCGAGGAATGGGCTTCGCGGGTCGAGGCGCAGGGCCATGGCAGCACCGAAGAAGTGATCGTTGCCCCGGACGAGCGCGCCCGCGAGGCTCTGCTGATGGGGTTGCGCCTCGCCGAGGGGATCGACAGTGCGGCGTATCGCGACCGCACCGGAATCCCGCTCCGCGACATGCTCGATCCGGACACGCTGAACCGTGCGATCGAGGCGGAGTATCTCTGCCTCACGCCGGATCGCCTGACCGCGACCTGGGAGGGCCGCAAGCGGCTCGATTCGCTGCTTGCGGCTTTGGTGAGATAGGGACGGGAACGGTCAGGCGACCTGTTTCGCGGTCTGGCCGAACAGGATTTTCCGCGAGTCCTCGTTGACGGTCGGCGTGGCCGAGACGGTTTTCGCCTTCTCATAGGCGCGAATCGTCGCCGGACGCTCCCGGATCGTCTCGAACCAGCGTTTCAGATGCGGGAACTCGTCGAGATTCTGGCCCTGCCGCTCATGCGGCACGATCCACGGATAGCTCGCCATGTCGGCGATCGAGTAGGCGCCGGCAACGAATTCGCGGTCGGCGAGTCGCTTGTTCAGCACGCCATAGAGCCGGTTGGTCTCGTTGACGTAGCGGGCGATCGCATAGTCGATCTTCTCCGGGGCGTACTGGCTGAAATGATGGTTCTGGCCGGCCATCGGGCCGAGCCCGCCCATCTGCCAGAACAGCCATTGCATCACCTCGGTCCGGCCGCGGATATCGGCGGGAAGGAATTTCCCGGTCTTGTCCGCAAGGTAGTGAAGGATCGCACCGGACTCGAACACGCTGATCGCGGCGTCGCCATCTGCGGGGGCGGTATCGACGATCGCCGGCATCCGGTTGTTCGGCGCGATGCGAAGGAAGTCCGGTTTGAACTGGTCGCCCTGGCCGATATTCACCGGATGGATGGTGTAGGGAAGCCCGGCCTCTTCCAGAAACATCGTGATCTTGTGGCCGTTCGGCGTGGGCCAGTAGTAAAGCTCGATCATGGTTTTCTCCGAAATTTCATCCAGAACTCCGCTTCGATATGGGGAGTGCGAGGGATGGCGCAGCCTGTTCATGCCTGATCTGCGCAGGGCTGGGGACGGGATCATGTCAGGGCGGCCCGGCGCGGGCCGCGTTCTTGCCAATCCAGACCATGGCGGGGTCGGGCTCCGGCCGGACCGTGGGGTGTGCCGCATCGCCTGAAACCGTCACCGGCAGGGCGGGTGAGGTTTTCTGTCCGACGATCACGGGTTTCGCGGTCGCGGTCAGGTTGAGCCGGTGATGGGCGAGATCGACCGTTCCCGCAACGGCGAGATCGCCGCTTGCCCCGGTCAGGCTCGCGCTGTCGATCGTG
>DASVGZ010000282.1:0-4563 GCA_036379275.1 Acidiphilium sp.
GTCGTGCAGCGGCACGCGCAGGGCGGCGTGTTCGCCGGGGTCGAGCGGGTCGGTCATCGGCGGGGTGTTGATCACCGGCGCGAGCCAGGCCGAGACCGCGCCGGCGCCGCCGCGCGCGCCGCGCACCGCCCGCCCGCCCTGCCGGGCCGAAACCCGGGCGGCCTGTGCCGCCCCCCGGCCGGCCGCGCGCCACTCCCCCGGGCTGAACCCGAAGGCGTAGAGCGCGCAGGCGAGGCCGATCAGCGCCGCACTCACCAGAGCGAGGCCGCGGCCGATCACGCCAAGGGCGGAATGGGCGACCGAGACGCCGAAATTGCCGAGAACGTCGCCGGCCGCGCCGCCAAGGCCGGCCGGAGTCGGCCAGCCGGGCATCAGGCGCGGGTCGATCGCCTGGGCGGCGCCGAAGGCCGCGGCGAGTGCGGGCAGCGCGATCAGGGCGGCGACAAGGCGCATCCGCCAGTGGCTGACCCCGCCCCGGTTCGCGAGCCCGAAAGCCCAGGCGAGCAGGATCAGGCCGGGCAGCGCGGCGACGGCGCCGAAGCCCTGAAGCAGCGCGTCGGCAAGGTCGGCGCCGAAGCGGCCCGCAAGGTTCGCGGGCGGCAGGCTGGAGGCGGTATCGAAGGACGGATCGCCGGAATGGTAGCTCGCGAGCGAGATCAGCACGGTCAGCCCGGCCAGAACCACGAACAGCGCCGCGATTCCGGCGGTGTGCCGGGCGAAGCGTGCCTTCAGCGCGGGCGAGAGGAACTGACGGGCATGGGCGGTCGCGGACATCGGCAGATCGGGCTCCGGTTCGGATCGGGCTGAACTATAGCCCGAATCCTTATGATTCGACAAAACAAAATGACCGGAGCCCGTTTCCGGGCGGAATGTTTCGGGGTCAGTCGCCCATTACCGGGACGCGCTGGCCGTCGGCGTAGATCGCGTAGGCGGCCTCGCCGTGGGCAGCCTCGTCACCCATTTTCAGCATGTCGTCGTCCATGCGCAGCGGAACGACGAGGCGGATCAGGCCGAGCAGGATGACGGTGCCGACGACGTTCACCGCGATGATGAAGCCCGCGCCGATCGCCTGAAGCACGAACTGGTGGAAATTTCCGTAGAACCAGCCTGTGACGTTGACCACGCTGTCTTTTCCGGTGGCGAGATATTCGAGCATTTTCGGGTCGGCGAGGATGCCGGTGCCGAGCCCGCCGACAATGGCGGCGACGCCGTGGGTGTGGATGACGCCGAGTGTGTCGTCCACCTTGCGCAGGAGGCGGGTCTTGCCGAGCTTGTTCCATGAGAGCCAGGGCAGGATGCCGGCGGCGAGGCCGAGGATAATCGCGCCGATGCCGTTGACGTAGCCGGCGGCCGGGGTGATCGCGACCAGACCGGCGATCATGCCGTTCACCGCGCCAAGCACCGAGGGCAGACCGAAGGCGAACACGTCGAGCACCATCCACGCCAGAAGGGCGGTGGCAGCGGCGACATGGGTGTTCAGAATCGCCGCACCCGCATCGGCGTTCGCGAAATAGGGATCGCCGCCGTTGAAGCCGGACCAGCCGAGCCAGAGCAGGCCGGCACCGGTCAGGGTGATCAGCAGCGAATTCGGGTGGAAGCTCTCACGGTCGCGCGCGAGGCGCGGGCCGATCATCGCCGCCGCGGTGAAGCCGGAGACCGCCGCGGCGAGATGGATGACGTAGCCGCCCGAGTAATCGACCACGCCGAGTTGGGCGAGCCAGCCGCCACCCCAGATGGAGTAGGCGCCGACCGAGTAGATGAAGGTGGTCCAGACCGGGACGAAGATCATCCATGCCTTGAAGTTCATCCGCCCGAGCACCGAGCCGCACAGGATGATCGGGGTGATCGCGGCGAAAACGAACTGGAAATAGACAAGGGTCGCCATGCCGTAGCGGAGCGGCGGCATTCCGGCGGCGGCGGAGGGGATGATCGCCTGTTTCTCCTCGTTCCAGGCCGAGGCGATCTGGCCCGGATGGCCGAGAAACGGGCCGAGATGGCCGACATCGAGCCAGGGCTTGCCGAACGACATGTTGTAGCCCCAGAGCAGCCAGACGATCAGCACCGCGGCGAAGGCGTAGAGCGCCATGAAGGCCGAGTTGATCGCCCATTTTTTCTTGACGATGCCGCCGTAGAGAACGACGAGGCCCGGCATACTCATCAGCCCGACAAGGGTCGCCGAGGTGAGCTGCCAGGCGTTGTCGCCGGTATCGAGCCATGCGGGGGACGGGATCAGGGCCATTGCGGTGCGGTCTCCGTTGGAGGGCTGGCAGAAACGCCAACGGAAATGGCAATGCAGGTTGCGTGCCAGAATTTTCTCGAATTTTCAGCCTATAAAATGAGCGAATTTTTATCAGTCGTAAATTATAGATTGAAAATTAGCCTTATATTGGAAATATAATCGTCTTTTGATGTATTTTAATGCAATTTTTCCGATGCGCCGTCGTCACCAGGGGACGGTGCGACCGAGATAGTCGAGATAATGCAGGCCGGGGATATGTTGCGTGGCGAGCAGGACATTCACCAGGCCGGGAACGCTCTCCGCGATCGAAAGCCTTGCGTCCGGGCCGCCGAGCGCGGTGCGGACCCAGCCCGGCGCCATCACCACCATCGCCCGCCCCGTTCCGGCCCGGCGGGCGGCGAAGCCGCGCATGAACATGTTGAGAGCCGCCTTGCTGCCGCGATACAGCTCCCGTCCGCCCGCCGTGTTGTTGGCGATGCTGCCCTGCCCGGATGACATCACCCCGATCAGGCCGGTCGGGGTGACATTATTTTCCAGGCCTTCGATCGCCCGCATCGGGCCAAGCGCATTGGTGATCATGAGGTGCATGAACTCGTCGGTCGAGACCTCGCCGATCGTCTGCCCGGGATCCCGGTTGGTGGTTCCGGCGTTGACGAACAGAAGGTCGAACACCCTGCCGGACAGGCGGTCGCGCAGTGTGGCGAGCTGATCGGGTTCGCGGATGTCCAGAATCTCGATTTCCACCCGGCCGGGATGCGCATCCGCCAGATCGTGCAGAAGGGTCCGGGCTTCGCCGCGCACCGTGCCGACGACGGTCCAGCCCTTGTTCAGGAATTCGGCCGCCATGGCATGGCCGAGGCCGCGCGATGCGCCGATGAGGAGAATGGCAGGACGGGGTTTGCCGGAATCGGGGACGGACATGGTTCGATGCTTTCGCTGACGGGATCGGTCGCCGATGTGGCGGCTCCTGACGGTTTGCACCAGACGCACGACATGCAATGAATGATTGCGTACGGCGTCATGTTTAGGAAAACGGGGGATCATCATGCCGGATATCGACCTGAACCTTCTCGCCCCGCTGGACGCGCTGCTCGCGGAACGCAGCGTGACGAAAGCGGCGCGCCGGCTCGGCCTGAGTCCCTCCGCGATGAGCCGGACGCTTGCGCGGTTGCGCCGGGTGACAGGCGATCCGCTGCTCGTGCAGGCCGGCCGGGCTCTTGTGCCGACGCCCCATGCCGAAGACCTGGGCCAGCGTGTCCATGCGCTCGTTCGCGATGTCGAAGCGGTGCTTCGGCCGTCCGGCGCCATGCCGGACCCTGCCTCGCTGCACCGGACCTTTACCCTTCGCGCGGGCGAGAGTTTCGTGGAGCTTCTCGCCGCCCCGCTGATGGCGGCGATCGCCGGAACCGCTCCGCATGTCCGCCTCCGGTTCATGCCGAAACCCGACAAGGATGCCCGGCCGCTGCGCGACGGGCCGATCGATCTGGAAATCGGCGTGCCCGGAACATCGGCTCCGGAAATGCGGACCCGGCTGCTGTTCCGGGACCGGCTGGTCGGCGTCGCCCGATCCGGCCATCCGCTTCTGGCCCCCCATCCGCTTCTGGCTCCCGGCGCGATGCACCATGACGTGACGCCGGAACGCTACGCGGCGTGCCGTCATGTCGTTGCGTCGCGCCGGGGCGAGTTCCACGAGACGGTGGATGAGGAACTGGACCGGCTCGGGCTGAAACGAACGGTTCTTCTCACCGTTCCGACCTATCCCGACGCGATGCGGGTGGCGCGCGGTTCGGATCTGGTCGCGCTGGTGCCGCTTTCCTGCCTCGGTCATGCGCTGATGACGGGTCGTGCCGCCGTTCCGGGGCTGGCGTGCTTCGAGCCACCGGTTCCCCTGCCCGGCTTCGCCATATCGGCGATCTGGCATCCGCGCCTCGACGCCGACCCCGCACAGCGATGGTTGCGCGATACGGTTGCGACAGTATGCCGGACCGCCTATCCATAAGAGCCAGTTTCGGAACGGGATCGGGTCGGTCTGACGGGTCTTTTCCGCCTCCGGTTCGTCGAAATCTCGCCCCGATGTCCCTGCATCGCGGCTTCGATCTCTCCTGCCGGAGACGAAAAATCCCTCGTCATTCCTCAACCGCCTCATTCCGAAACTGGCTCTGAAGCAGGATCACGAAATGCTGAAACCGTCCGGTTTCTGTTTATTAACATTTTGAAATCTGATCTGGTCGGAATATTCGCCGCGATCGTGCGGACCGGCTTGCCGCCGGAACGCGACGTGTTAGCATGTCGTTACGCAACGGAGCCCATGATGAACGAGACGT
>DASVGZ010000283.1:0-3958 GCA_036379275.1 Acidiphilium sp.
TTCACGTAATGGGCGACATCGGCGATCGCGACCACGATGCGGAACCCGGCGCCGGAAGGTTCAGCGAACACGGCGTCGTCGAAATCCCGCGCATCGGCGCCGTCGATGGTGATGAGGGGCAGGTCACGCAGGTCGGTGCGCCGGCCGAGCCGCGTTGCGCGCGCGCGTTCGGCTTCGGCGACGACCGCTTCGGGAAAATCGACCGGGATGCCGAGCGAGGCGATCGCGATCAGGCTGATCGACCGTGCATCGCCCATCCGGCCGAGACGTTCGACAACACGCACCGGTTTCGGGCCGTGGCCGAAGCCGGGCAGCGGGGTGGCGCGCACCACATCGCCCGATTCGGCGCCGCCGGTCTCGCCGGCCGGAACCTGCCAGTCGGCGCGGCTGCGGCGTTCCACCGGCTCGACCCAGCCACCCGCCCGATCGGCCCGGAACACGCCGATCACGGTGGCGGGTTCGTCGTCGAGTCGTTTGAGGGTGCGGCCTTCATAGCGGTCACCCTCGATCCAGCGCAGCCGGGCCAGAACCCGCGCGCCGGGAGCGAGTGCGGCATGACCGCGCCGTTCCGGCTGCATGAAGATGATCGGCGGCCGCTCCGGCCGGTCCCAGCCGACCGGGCGGGCCAGCGGATCGCCATCGCGGTCGGTGCCGGTAATCTCGACCACGCAGCGTTCCGGCAGGGCGTCGGCCGCGCGGACGCTCCGGCCGCCGGCGCGGGTCAGCACGCCGTCGCGCTCCAGATCGCGCAGCAGGGCGCGCAGGGCCTTGCGGTCTTCCGGCGCGACGCCGAACGCGCGCGCGATGTCGCCCTTGCCGAGTCGGGTTCCCGCCTCCGCGATGAAGTCGCGCAGTGTCTCGGCGCTCGGCAGGGCCGGGTCGCTGGTCCGGGCGGGCTTGCGGGTCATGACTTCATCCGGTCCGCTGTTCCCATACCAAGCAGTTCCGCCTGTCCGCGCGGACGCTCGACTCTCCTGCTGATGCGGCTGATCGGTCCAATGTCCGTGCCATAGGAGCAATGTGGCGCCCCGACAACGCCGTTGCAGCATATCTCCCCGGATTACGCTGCAAGTTTTCCGGCTATGGCGTTCTTGCCACGGTCCGGCTTTCCAGCGCCGCGTTGAACAGCGCGCCGAACAGCAGAGTGTAGGCGGTCAGATAGAACCACATCATCAGGCCGATGATGGTGGCGAGCGGTCCGTAGACCCGGCTGTAGGCCGCGAACTGGCCGACATAAACCGCGAATCCATAGGACAGGGCGAGCCAGACCAGCACGGCAAGGATCGTACCGGGAGCGACCTTGTGCCCCGGCGAACGCTGAAATGCCGGGCCGTAGCGATAGAGCAGGCCGAGCGCAGTGCCCATGAACACGATCAGGATCAGAAACCCGATATTCACCGCGAGCCGCGCCGACTCGGCGCCGAGACCGAAAAAGGTGAACACCAGGGGCAGCACGACCAGAACGCCGATCGCGATGATCGCGCCAAGAATCGCGAGCAGGGTCATGCCCAGAGTCACCACCTGGAAGCGGATGACACCGCGTGTCTCCTCTCTCTTGTGGATCAGGTTGAGCGCGTAGATCAGTGCCTTGGTGCCGGCGGCGGCGGAATAGAGGGTGACGGAAAGCGAGATCGCCAGTCCGATGCCGAGACTGGCCTTGCCGCCGGAGACCAGGTGCTGGATTCGCCCGGCGATGAGCTGGAACGCCGGCGGCGGCATGAAATGCTTGAGATAGACCAGTTGCGGTCCGACCGAGACCGGATCGAACATCAGCCCGTAGAGCGAGATCAGCGTGGTGATCGCCGGAAACAGGGCGAGTGTGGCGTAGAAGGCGCAGCCAGCTGCGGCGAGCGACATCTCCCCGCTCAGCAGCGCCCGGAACGCCGACACCAGCCCGCGCCACCAGGGTGCCAGCCGGGGCGCGAGCCAAGGCACCAGACGGTCTCCGAGGTTCATCCACCCGTGTCCAGAAAAGCGCGGATCGTCTCGATCGTCAGGCTGTCCATCAGGGCCGGCGCGTGGCCGCAACCGGGCACGATGAGGGTTTTCGCCCCGTCCTTCGCCATGCCCTCGAACACCGGTTCGGTCAGGAGGTCGCTTTCCGCGCCGCGAATGACCAGGGTGGGCACGCGGACCGAATGCCAGATCGGCGAGAGGTCGGCCTCCATCGGGATCGCGGCGCGCAGCGGCTCGGCGATTTTCGGGTCGTAATGCAGGGCGAAGCCGCCTTCGACCCGGCGCGAGGAATGGCGGGCGAGATGCGCCCATTGCGGGTCGGTCAACGGGCCGAACGGGGCATGGACGTTGCGCAAATGCGCTTCCAGCGCCGCCATGGCGGGAAAGATTTCGGGCGCGGCCATCATGTAGTCGCGGATCCGGGCGAGTGCCGCAGCCGGAATCCGGGCGCCGATATCGTTGAGGACGAGGCGCGTGACCGGGGTGTGCGGGGCGGCGGCGATCATCATGCCGCAGATGCCGCCGAGCGAGGTGCCGACCCAGGCGACCGGCTTGTTCAGCCAGGCAAGCAGATGGGCGAGCGCGATCACATAGGAGGGCGGTTGGTACAGCGCGGCGTCGGCCAGCCAGTCCGACTTTCCACGGCCCGGCAAATCGGGGCAGATGACGTGGAACCGGTCGGACAGCGCCTCGGCCAGCGGGTCGAAATCCCTGCCGTTCCGGGTCAGGCCGTGGACGCAGACCACGGCCTCGGCGGCGGGGTTGCCGAATTCGACGAAGCCGAGCCGGTGGAAATCGGTGCCGAGCAGATAGGGCACGAAGCCCTGCCGCGCCATCGGCCCGCGCGCCCTAGATGACGCCGTCGCGGCGCAGGGCCGCGCGGTCGGTTTCATTCAGGTTCAGCATGGTGCCCAGAACCTCGTCCGTGTGTTCCCCCAACATGGGGGGCGGCAGGCGATAATCCACCGGGGTTGCCGACAGGCGCACCGGGTTGGCGACCAGCCGGACCGGCGTGCCGTCTGGCCGGGTCATGTCCACAAGGTTGCCGCGCGCGATCACGTGGGGGTCGGCGAAGACCTGTTCGAGCGTGTTGATCGGCCCGCAGCCGATTTTCAGCGCCTCCAGTTTTTCCAGCCACCAGGATGACGGATGGGCGGCGAGCACCGGTGCGAGGGTGTCGGTGACGAGGGCGCGGTTGGCGACCCGTGCCGCATTGGTCGCGAAGCGCGCATCCTCGATCAAATGGACGAGACCGAATTCCCGGCAGAACCGGGCGAAGGTGGGATCGTTGCCGATCGAGAGGACGATATGGCCGTCGCCGGTGGCGAAGACCTGATAGGGCACGATGTTCGGGTGCTGGTTGCCGAGGCGCGGCGGGTTTTCGCCGGTCGCGAGATAGTTCATGCCCTGATTGGCGAGCCAGGCGACATGGGTATCGAGCATTCCGATGTCGATATGCTGGCCCTGGCCGGTGCGCTCGCGGTGGCGAAGGGCGGAGAGAACGCCGATCGCGCCGTAGAGCCCGGCGAACAGGTCGGCGACCGGAACGCCGACCTTCATCGGCGCGCCGCCGGGTTCGCCGGTGAGCGACATGATGCCGCCCATCGCCTGGATCAGGCTGTCGTAGCCGGGGCGCTCCGCGTAGGGACCGGTCTGGCCGAAGCCGGTGATCGAGCAGTAGATCAGGCCCGGATAATCCGGCGCAAGATGATCGTAGCCGAGGCCGTAGCGCGCGAGGGTGCCGACCTTGAAATTCTCGACCAGAATGTCGCTTCGAGCGATCAGGGCGCGGGCGATTTTCTGACCCTCGGGCTTCGCGATATCCAGCGTGACCGAACGCTTGTTGCGGTTGGTGCCGGAGAAATAGGCGCTTTCCCCGGTACCCGGCATCGCCGGCGGAGCAAAACCGCGGGTATCGTCGCCGCTGCCGGGTTTTTCGATCTTTATGACAGTCGCACCGAGATCGCCGAGCATCTGCACGCAGGTCGGGCCCGCGAGAACG
>DASVGZ010000284.1:0-2527 GCA_036379275.1 Acidiphilium sp.
GTTCCGGCAGCCCCGGCCTGATGCCGATCGCACGATTCATCGCATCGGGGAACTTGGCCGGATGCGCGGTCGCCGCGGCGATCACCGGCATTCCCACCGGCGCGCAGGCGCGCGCCGCGGCGATTCCGATCGCGGTATGCGGGTCGGCGACATAGCCGGATGCCTCCCTGATCCGCGCGATCTCGGCCAGGGTCGCGGCATCGTCGAGCGAAAACCCGGTGAATTCGCGCTTCACCGCGCGCCAGACCGGCTCCGCGACCGTCATCCGCCCGGTGGCGCGGAAATCCGCCATGGTCCGCGCGGTCGCCGCGGCGTCGCGGCCCAGCGCCTCGAACAGCAGCCGCTCGAAATTCGAGCTGACCTGGATATCCATCGAGGGCGAAAGCGTCTCGACCACACCCGCCGCGCTCATGTCGTTGGCGGCGAGGAATCGCGCGAGAATGTCGTTCGCGTTGCTCGCCACGATGAACCGGCCGATCGGCAGCCCCATCCGCTTCGCCGCCCAGGCCGCCAGCACATTGCCAAAATTCCCGGTCGGCACCGAAACCGCGACCTCGCGGTCCGGCGCGCCGAGGGCAAGGGCGGCCGCGACGAAATACGGAATCTGCCCGGCGATCCGCGCCCAGTTGATCGAATTGACCGCGGAAAGCCGCATCTCCTCGCGGAACGGCGCATCCGCGAACATTGCCTTCACCAGCGCCTGGCAATCGTCGAAATTGCCGCGCACCGCGATGTTGAGCACGTTCGGCGCCCGCACGCTGGTCATCTGCCGGCGCTGCACCTCCGAGGTCTTTCCCTCCGGATGCAAAATCGCGATGTCGACCCGTTCGCGGTCGCGACACGCCTCGATCGCCGCCGACCCGGTATCGCCGGAGGTCGCGCCCACGATGGTCACCCGCTCGTCGCGCGCCTGAAGCACATGGTCGAACAGCCTTCCTGCGACCTGCAACGCCAGATCCTTGAACGCGAGGGTCGGGCCATGGAACAGTTCGAGCGCGAACAGGCCGGATTCGAGCTGGACCAGCGGTACTACCGCCGCATGGCCGAACCCTCGATAGGCGTCGCGGCACATCCGTTGCAGATCGGCGAAGCCGACGGCGCCGCCGCAGACAAACGGCGCCATCACCCGCGCCGCGAGTTCCGCGTAGGGCAACCCGGCCAGAGCGCGCCATTCCGCCGCCGAGAATTCCGGCCAGACCTCCGGGACGAACAAGCCACCGTCCTCGGCGAGTCCGGCCAGCAGAACCCCGTCGAAATCCCGCGCGGGCGCATCCCCGCGCGTTGAGACATACCGCATCACCCCTCCAGCGCCCCCGGCCGGACGGGGGATCGTATCGCCCGTATTTCTATCCTCAGGTCAGGCGTTGGCAACTCAAGCGTTGGCAACGGGCGGCGCCGCCATCTGCTCGCGGCGCGCCTGCCACAGCCCGACGAAATCGACCGGCCCGAGCATGACCGGCGGAAACCCGCCATCGCGGGTGACATCGGCAAGGATGTTGCGGGCGAACGGGAACAGGAGACGCGGGCACTCGACCAGAAGCACCGGCTCGATCTGGTTTTCCGGAATGCCGGTCAGGGTGAAGATGCCCGAATAGGAAAGATCGGCGATGAACACGGTCATGTCCTTGCCGGTCTGGCCCTCGGCCGCGCCATTGCCGTTGGCGGCAGGAGCCTCCTCGGGGTTCGGAATGGTCGCTTCCGCGCGGGTCGCGAGGGTCACCTCGAAGACGAACTGGTCTTCCTGCAACCGGCGCACCTGGACATCGAGATTGATGTTCACCGAGGGCGGCTGGCGCAAAAGGGTGTAGATTGCCGGCGCGTTCGGCACCTCGAAGGAGAGATCCTTGGTATACTGAACATTCAGCGTGAGCGGCGCGGTCTGCGTTTCGGACATCCGGGTTGCCTCCTTTGACTGACGCGCCGCCTAGCACAAGGCCGCGTTTGGTGCCAGCATGGGGACGAAGGGGTTGTGCCATGGCAAAAAGCGTATTCATCGACGGCGAGGCCGGAACCACGGGGCTGCAGATCGGCGAGCGGCTGCGCCGGATGCCCGGGGTTTCGCTGCGCGGCATCGATCCCGCCCTCCGGCGCGACCGCGCGACCCGGCTGGCGATGATGGCGGAAACCGACCTCGTTGTGCTCTGCCTGCCCGACGATGCCGCGCGTGAGGCGACCGGAATGGTGGAAAGCCTGGGCAATGCGGCGCCGAAACTGCTTGACGCCAGCACCGCCCACCGCACCGCTCCCGGCTGGGCCTATGGCTTCGCCGAAATCGCCCCTGGCCAGGCGCGGGAGATCGCCGCGGCATCGCGGGTCGCCAATCCCGGCTGCTATGCCACCGGCGCGATCGCCCTGCTCCGCCCGCTGGTCGATGCCGGAATCATCCCCGCCGACCACCCGATCGCGATCAATGCGATCTCCGGCTATTCCGGCGGCGGCAAGACCATGATCGCCGACCACGCGAACAAGGGCGGCCCGGCGTTCGAGCTGTACGCCCTGTCGCTCAACCACAAGCACCTGCCCGAGA
>DASVGZ010000285.1:0-2942 GCA_036379275.1 Acidiphilium sp.
CGACGAAGCTTGCCAGCACCATACCGCCGAACACGGTGGTGCCGATCGACCGCCTTGCCCCGGCTCCGGCGCCGATCGCGATCACCAGAGGTATGACACCGATGATGAATGCCAGCGCCGTCATCATCACCGGCCGGTAGCGGGTTCGCGCTCCTGCCTCGGCGGCGTCCTGCACCAATATGTCACCGCGTTCGAACCTGTCCTTGGCAAACTCCACGATCAGGATCGCGTTTTTCGCCGCCAGCCCGATGAGCAGAACAAGCCCCACCTGCCCATAGACATCGAGCGCCATGCCGCGCAGCCGCAGCGCGATCAGCCCGCCGAGCATGGCGAGACTCACCGGCAGCATCACCGAAAGCGGAAGCGTCCAGCTTTCATAGAGCGCCACGAGAAACAGATAGGAGAACACAACGGCCGAAAGGAACGCCGCACCTTCCTGCCCTGCCGCCGCGATTTCCTGATAGCTCATTCCGGTCCAGTCGTAGCCATAACCTTTCGGCAGATGACTGGCGGCAACCTTCTCCATCGCCGCGATCGCCTGCCCGCCGCTATGCCCGCTTGCCGCCGAACCGTTGATCAGGACAGCCGGGTAAAGATCGTAGAGTGTCAGGGCGTTGGCGCCCTGAATCACCTGCGTGGTGATCAGGCTCTGCAACGGCACCATCGCACCGGTGCTGCTTCGCACATACAGTTTTTCGATATCGCTGATCTTGCTGCGGAATTGCGACTGCGCCTGGACGATGACCTGGAAAACGAAATTCTTATAATTGAAATTGTTGACATACTGGGAGCCGAGATTGGCCTGCAATGTCTGGTAGATCGTCTCGGGGCTGACCCCGAGCAGTTCCGCCTTGGTCTTGTCGACATGAACCATGACCTGCGGCTCATCATCGGAAAACCCCGTGAACATGTTGGTGAGAGACTTGCTCTGGTTCGCCGCGTAGATCAGCCCGCGCGATACCGAAGCAAGCTTCTGGAACGACTCCCCGTTGCGCGCCTCGAGCACGAAATTGATCCCGCCGGTCCGCCCGATGCCGGGAATCGACGACGGATTGAACGCGACGACATCGGCTGCCGGGATCGCCTTGAATTTCGGCGTCAGGTCATCGATCACCCGGGCTACCGATTCGCTTGCCCCGCGGTCTCCCCACGGCTTCATGATCGCGATGACAAGCCCGCCGCTCGAAGACTCGGCACCCGTGACGATGCTGAACCCGGAAATCTCGATCGCGTGGGCAATCCCCGGGGTCTGGCGCAGCATCTTTCCTACATGATCGACCACCGTCTCGGTTCGCCCGAGCGAGGCGCCATTGGGCAACTGCACGTTCAGCAGGAAATAGCCCTGGTCTTCCGCCGGCAGAAAGGCCGATGGCGTCGCGATGAATGCAAAATAAGTCGCGACGAAAACGCAGCAGAGCGCGAGCACGGCCAGCCCCAACCGGCGTGACATCACGACCACGGTCCGGCCGTACCGGTCGCGCGCAAACGCGAATCCGCGGTTGAACCAGCGAAACAGCGCGAACCGGGCGCGTTTCGGCGGGCGCAGGATCAGGGCGCACAGCGCGGGGCTGAGCGTCAGCGCATTGATCGCCGAAATCACCACGGACACCGAGATTGTCGTGGCGAATTGCCGGTAGAGCGCTCCGGTAACCCCCGAAATGAACCCGACCGGGGCGAAGACCGCGACCAGAACCAGCGTCGTTGCGACCACCGGACCGGTGATTTCGCGCATCGCCTTCGCGGTGGCCTGATAAAGGTCGAGATCGGGGTGCTCTTCCAGATTCCGCGTGACGTTCTCGACCACGACGATCGCATCGTCCACCACGAGAGTGATTGCGAGCACGATGGCGAACAGATCGATTGTATTGGCGGAATACCCCATCACATAAAGCACGGCGAACACGCCGATCAGCGATACCGGAATCGCGATCGTCGGGATCAGGGTCGCCCGCCAATCCTGCAGGAACAGGTAGACCACGCCGATGACCAGCGCCAGCGTAATCGCCAGCGTGTACATGATCTCCCTGATGTCGGCGCGAACGAAATTCGTCGCGTTATAGACGATGGAGTATTGCAGCCCCGGAGGAAAGTCCTTCGCCAGTTGTTTCATTCTGGCGGCGACGGCGGACGATACCGAAAGCGCGTTCGAACCCGGCGCCTGATAAATTGCGAGCGTCGATGACGGAAGCCCGTCGATGGCCGCGGAATTGGCATATTCCTGGGCCGCAAGCTGCACCTTCGCGATATCGCCGATCCGCACGACACCGCCATCCGGGTTGGTGCGGATGATGATATCCCTGAACTGCTTCGCCGAACTCAGTTGTCCGGGCGCCAGCACGGTAAGCTGCTGCTGCTGATCGTGCGCGGTGGGCGGCTCGCCGATCTGCCCGGCGGCGACCTGGATGTTCTGCGCCGAAATCGCCGCGACCACATCGCTCGCGGTGATGCCGAGCGCCGTCATCTTCACCGGGTTGAGCCAGATCCGCATGGCGTATTCCCGCTCGCCGAAGATCTGCGTGTCTCCGACGCCGGCAAGCCGCGCGATCTGCTGTTGCAGATGCATGTACGCGTAGTTCGAAATGTAAATCTGATTGTATCTGTTGGTCGGCGAATAGAGGTTCACCGCCTCGACGAACGTGCTGGAGGCCGCACGAACGGTGATCCCTTCTTTCTGCACCTCGGGCGGAAGTTGCGCCTCGGCGATCTGCACCCGGTTCTGCACATTCACCTGGTCGATGTCCGGGTTGGTGCCGATCGCGAAGGTCACCGTGAGATCGTATTTTCCCGAGTTCGCGCTGGAACTCTGCATGTAGATCATGCCGGGGACGCCGTTGATCTGCTCCTCGATCGGTTCGGCGACGGTATCGATCAGCGTCTGCGCGCTCGCTCCCGGATAGGTGACCGATATCCTGATCTGCGGTGGAGTCACGTTCGGGTACTGC
>DASVGZ010000286.1:0-5878 GCA_036379275.1 Acidiphilium sp.
CGGCGCCGGGCGATCCGGTCGCGTCATACGCTCGAACCGGCGCTTCAGGCACCATTTTCGGCCCGTCACGGGTTCCGGATCGGCGTAAGGGTGCTCCGGGATATGAAACCGCCGTTCCGGGTCGAGACCGCTTATGGCGCCCTGCTTTACGGCGCACCGATCGATCCGGGGCGGATTGCGGGTCTCTCGCCGGTCGGGCTTCGGGGGGGCACACCCGCGTTGCCGGAGCGGTTGCGTCTGTGTGCGGTCATGCCGGCCTATCGCGACGCGAAGGCGACCGGGGCAGCGCTGCAATCGCTGTATGCGGCGCTCGATGAGCCGACTCCGGTCGTCGTCGTCGATGACGGGTCGCCGGAGCCTGATCTCAGGCGGCTTCTGGACCGGGAACGCCGGTCCGGGCGGATCGTTCTGATCCGGCATCGGGTCAATCGCGGGTTTCCAGCCGCCGCGAATGCCGGGATGCGCGCGGCGCGCCGCCGGTTCGGTGCGTGCGACATTCTTCTGCTGAACGCCGACATTCTGCTGCCCGAAGGCGCTCCGGCCCGGCTTCATTCGGCCCTGTATGCGAAGGCGGATATCGCGAGCGCCACCCCGCTGTCGAACGAGGCGACGATTTTGAGTTATCCGTCGCGTAGAGGTGGCAATCCGGTACCCGACGCGGTCGGCGTCGCCCGGCTCGACCGGCTGGCGCGGCAGGCGAACCGCGACGCGGTGGTCGATATTCCCACCGCCGTCGGGTTCTGCATGGCGATTCGCCACGATGCCCTCGCCGCGACCGGTCTGTTCCGGGAAGACATTTTCGCCCAGGGCTATGGCGAGGAGAACGACTGGTGCAGGCGGGCGGCCGGGTTCGGATTTCGCCATGTCGGCGTGCCCGGGATTTTCGTCGCGCATTCCGGCGGCGCCTCGTTCGGGGCGGCGGGTGCGGCTCTCTGTGCGCGCAATCTCGGACTGCTGGAACGGCTGCATCCGGGCTATCATGCCCTGATCGAGGCCCATCACGCGGCGGACCCGCTGCACGACGCGCGCCGCCGGCTCGATCGTGCGCGATTTCGGGCCGGGAGAAACCAGAACGGTTCGGTCATTCTGGTCTCACACGATCATGGCGGCGGGATCGCGCGTATCGTCCAGGCCAGAATGGCCGAAATACGGGACGAAGGGCTGCGCCCGATCCTGATCCAGCCCGATTTTTCGGCCGGAGAGACGTGGGACACAGGAATCGGCGAGGCGCGCATTACCGACGATGCGGCGGAGGATTTTCCGAACCTGACCTACGATCCGCCGGATGAGTTCGGTCAGTTGGTCGCACTGCTCAAGGCTGAAAATCCGACGCATGTCGAATTCCATCACATGCTCGGCCATCATCCGCTGCTCCGGTCGCTGCCTGAGAGGCTCGCGATTCCGGCCGATCACGTGATTCACGACTACGCATCCTTCTGCAAGCGGGTGAATTTGATCGGGCCGGACCGGCGCTATTGCGGTGAGCCGGATCTGGCGGGCTGTATCGCCTGCATCCACAAAGCCGGCAGCGAATTGACCGATCCGATCGAGCCAGCCGCCTTGCTTGCCCGGTCGGCCGCGGAATTTCGCACCGCGCGCCGGATCGTGGCACCCTCGCAGGACGCGGCGCGGCGGCTCGCCCGGCATTTTCCTGGCATCACGGTCGAGGTGACCGAATGGGAAGATGACCGGGCCGGGATAACCCTGACGCCGCCGTCCCGGACGAGTCATCGTCTGATCGCGGTGATCGGCGGAATCGGCCCGGCCAAGGGCTACGATGTTCTGCTCGATTGCGCCCGGGATGCGGCCGCGCGCGATCTTTCGTTGTCGTTCGTCCTGATCGGCGCCAGCGAGGACGATCTTCCGCTGATCGAAACCGGCCGGGTCATCGTTACCGGACCTTACCGGGAAGGTGAGGCGCGGGAGCTGATCCGGCGTTCCGGCGCGGCGCTCGCCTTCCTGCCTTCGGTCTGGCCGGAAACCTGGTGCTTTGCCCTCAGCGAGGCGTGGCAGGCCGGGCTTTATGCGATCGCTTTCGATCTCGGCGCCCAGGCCGGGCGGATCAGGGCCACCGGGCGCGGTCTCGTGCTCCCTCTGGGACTTCCGGCGCAACGGATCAACGATGTGCTCCTTGCGTGGCGCCCGGATTTAGGCGATTTCAATACGCGTTCAACGATGCCGCTTCCGTGCAACAACGCCGATAACAGACACTCATTGTCCTGATGGAGACGCCTTGATGGCCAGAGCCGCTGCCCAGAAGACCGAACAGGAACAAGCGCCACAGCAGGCCTTGCAGGCGGGTTCGATCCAGGAACTCAAGGTCACGGGTCATCTGATGACCCTGGATGCCGGACTTTTCTGCATCGTCAACGAGGCAAACGCGGTCGCCATCGGCGAGCAGGGGTTGCCTGGCGTGCGGGTTTCGCCGCCGCCCACCGGGGCGAACGGCGTGGAGATTACCGGGTTTCGCGCCGATGGCTGGCTTTCCGGCCGGGGCGACGCGGCCCTGGTCCGGGTTTCCGAAGGACCGGCGCAGATTCTGGTCACCGTCTATCAGATCGCCGGTCTGCCGGATGCCTCGCCCCGGCTTCAGGTGATGCGCCTTGCCAATGGCGTTGCGGCGCCAGCACCGGTGCCGGCCCAGCCGCCCGAGATCATGGACGTGCTCGCCCATATCCAGACCAGAGGCGATGTCGGTGCGAAATTCGGCAACTGGCTCGGCGAGCCGGGAACCGGAAACTGGATCGAGGGTATCGCGATCGCTGTGCCGGAGGGAATCGAGCCGGCCGACCTGTCCTACCAGGCCGTGCTCGGGCGCGGCTGGCTCTCGCCCTGGGTCGAGGCCGGCCAGTATTGCGGCAGCCGGGGCATGGCCCTGCCGCTGCTCGGCTTGCGGGTTCGCCTGCAGGGCGCGGCGGCGGAACGTTTCGATCTCGTCTGCGAGGCCAGCTTCGTCGATGGCTCGAAAGCCGGACCGGTCGGCAGCGACGAGACCTGCGAGGCCGACAGTCTCGCCGCGCTGGAGGCGGTGAAAATCAGCCTGACGCCGCGCGGCCGGGGCAAACCGGCGAAACACGGTCGCCGCTGAACCGTCTCGCACGCACGTGAAATTCCTTTTCGTCCATCAGAATTTTCCGGGTCAGTATCTGCACATCGTTCGCGATCTCCTGGCCGAGGGCGGCCATGAGATCGTGTTCATGACCGAGCCGAACCGCAACCAGATCGCCGGCGTGCGCAAGGTCACCTATGCGCGGCCGCCGGCGACCCACGTCGCCGTGCATCCCAGCGCCCGCGAATTCGACATCGCGATGCGGCGCGCCGAGGCGGGTTATGCCGGGGCGAGGCAAATCAAGGCACTCGGGTTCGAACCGGATGTGATCATCGGCCATCACGGTTGGGGCGAGTTGCTCAATCTCGGGGATATTTTTCCCGGCGTGCCGGTTCTCGGCTATTTCGAGTTCTACTATCGGCTGGACGGGACCGATGTGAATTTCGACCCCGAATTCCCGATGGCGCCCGAGCGGTTCGGCGCGGTCCGGGCGAAGAACGGAGTCAATCATCTCGCGACCGCGCTCGAACAGTATGGCCAGACACCGACGGCATGGCAGTGGAAGACCTACCCGGACTGGGCGCGGGCACGGATTTCAATCGTCCGCGAAGGTGTCGATCTCGATGTCTGCAAACCGGACCCGGAGATCAGGCGGCGCTCGCTGTCGGTCAAGGAACTGACGGTAACGCCGAAGCAGAAGCTGATCACCTATGTTGCCCGCAACCTCGAACCCTATCGCGGTTTCCATGTCCTGATGCGGGCGCTGCCGGAGATTCTTGCCCGGCGCAAGGATGTCGTCGTGTCGATCGTCGGCGGCGACGAGGTCAGCTACGGGGCGGCTCCGAACAGCGGCACCTGGCGTTCGGTGATGATGAAGGAGGTCGGCGACCGGCTCGATCCGGCGCGGGTGCATTTCCTCGGCCGGATTCCCTATGAGGATCACATCAGGCTGTTGCAGCGTTCGGATGCCCATATCTATTACTCGTACCCGTTTGTTGCGTCGTGGAGTCTGCGCGAGGCGCTGGCCATCGGCGCGCCGGTGATCGGTTCGGATACCGAGACGGTCACCGAATTCATCGAGCATGGCAAAACCGGGCTGGTGTGCCCGACCCTCGATCCCGCCGCCCTTGCGCGTGCCACGCTCGACCTGCTTGGCAACAAGGCGCTCGCGGCCCGGCTCTCGGCGGGCGCGCGTGACTATGCCGTGCGGGAACTCGACCTGAAGAATTACCTGCTTGCCTTCCGCGCCGAGATCGAACGCATCACCGGCAAGCGGATCGTTGCCGAACCGGCGCCGTCTCGCCCCGCGGCCGCGAAAAACGGTGCGGCCCCGACGCCAACGAAATCGACGCCGAAGGTAAAGGCGAAGCCGAAGGCGAGAGTAAAAAAGACCGCGGTGGCGGCAAAACCCCGTTCGAGCAGCCTTCGTTCGAAGCAAGCCCGTTAACGACAGGAGAGGTGCAATGACATCCGTGACGGTGATGGATCACCCTCTGATCGAACACAAACTCACCCTCATGCGCATGGTCAGCACCCCGACCGGCGAGTTCCGGCGGCTGGCGCGCGAGATCAGCCTGCTGATGGGCTACGAGGTTCTGCGCGACCTGCCGCTTGAGCCGGTCGAGATCCAGACACCGCTGGAAGCGATGACGGCGCGTCAGGTTTCCGGCAAGAAGCTGTGCTTCATCTCGATCCTGCGGGCCGGCAACGGCATTCTCGACGGCATGATCGATCTGGTTCCCTCGGCGCGGATCGGCCATATCGGCGTCTATCGCGATCACATCACCCACCTGCCGGTCGAGTATTATTTCAAGGTGCCGGACGATATCGCCGAGCGGCTGACCATCGTGGTCGATCCGATGCTCGCGACCGGCCATTCGGCGGCGGCGGCGGTCGAGCGGCTGAAGCGCGCCGGCGCCAGGACGATCAAATATGCCTGCCTGATCGCGGCTCCCGAAGGGGTTGAAGTGCTGCGCGAGGCGCACCCCGATGTGCCGATTTTCGCGGCGGCGGTCGATCGCCAGCTCGACGAGAATGCCTATATCCGGCCCGGCCTCGGCGATGCCGGCGACCGGCTGTTCGGAACGAAATAACGCGGGCCGATCTTTCGAACTATCCGGCGGGCCGGCGTGGCACCAGCGCGCTGCTGGTCATGGTTTGCACCACCTCGTCATTCTGGTTGAGCGTGGTGAAGCGTGTGGTGATGATGCCCCGATCGGGCTTCGTTTCGCTCGGCCGGACCGCGATCAGTTCGGTTTGCAGCCGGAGACGGTCGCCGGGTCTGACCGGGCGGTGCCAGCGCAGGTTTTCGAAGCCGAGACCGAGCGTGCCGGGAGCGGGCTGGTAATTCCGCCCCGTGATCAGCAGGCGCATGGTGAGTGCTGCGGTGTGCCAGCCGCTCGCGATCAATCCCCCGGTGATCGATTGCGCGGCAGCAGGGTCGGTGTGCATCGGCTGCGGGTCGAATTCGGTCGCGAAGCGGATGATGTCGGCTTCGGTCACGGTGACCTCGCCGCTCATCGCGGTCTGGCCCGGCGCGAAATCCTCGAAATACAGGATCGACACAGGGTTCATTCCATCACCGTTGGTTCGTGTTTGCCGGCGGGCGCTGTCGCGGTGGCGGGCGGCTTGCGCATCAGCAACAGGGTGAAGATGGCGGGTACGCTGATGATCAGCATGAACTTGAAAGCGTCGATATAGGAAATGATTTCCGCCTGCATGTCGATGATCGAATTGAGCAGCGCCGCGCCGTGGGCGGTGACCGGGTCGAGATATTGGGTGACCGCGCCGCCGACTTGCAGGAGGCGATTGTACGGGGTGATGCTGGCG
>DASVGZ010000287.1:0-8703 GCA_036379275.1 Acidiphilium sp.
CGAGCGGGTAGTCGCCTCCCGATTGGCTGCTGCGCCGTCATGACGCTATGCGCTTTGCAAAAAAATCACCTATATGACGAACATGCTGAGTACTTTGTCACCTGAACTTCATGGACTCGACGAGGCAATTTCGCGCGCGCACAGCATGCTCGCATCGGAGCAGCGCGCCGACGGCCATTATGTGTACGAACTGGAAGCCGATGCGACCATTCCGGCGGAATACGTGTTGCTGGAGCATTTTCTCGACCGGATCGATCCCGAATTGCAGTCGCGGATCGGTGTATTCCTGCGCGCCATACAGGGTAATTCGCCCAAAAATCCCGGCGGGTGGCCGTTGTTTCATGACGGCGCGATGGATCTTTCCGCCAGTGTGAAGGCGTATTTCGCCCTCAAGGCGATCGGCGACGACCCGGACGCCCCGCACATGCGCCGGGCGCGGGCGGCGATTCTGGCGCGCGGCGGCGCCGAGCGGACCAACGTGTTCACCCGCATCCAGCTCGCCCTTTACGGCGCTGTGCCGTGGCGCGCCTGCCCGGTGATGCCGGTCGAGATCATGCTTCTACCGGGCTGGTTTCCGATCACGATGTGGAAGATCAGCTACTGGTCGCGCACGGTGATCGCGCCGCTTCTGGTGCTGATGACCGAGCGGCCGCTGGCGCGCAATCCGCACGGGGTGAAAATCGATGAACTGTTCGTCACCCCGCCCGATCAGGTCCGCGACTATATCCGCGGCCCCTACAAATCGTGGCTTGGCCCCGCGTTCAAGCTGCTGGACAGTGCGCTGCGACCGCTGGAACGGCATTTTCCGAAACACTCGCGCCGGCGCGCGATCCGCGCCGCGATCGATTTCATCACCCCGCGCCTGAACGGCGAGGACGGGCTGGGCGGCATCTACCCCGCGATGGCCAACGCGGTGATGATGTTCGACACGCTCGGCTACGCGCCGGAGCATCCGGATTACGCAACCGCCTGGGCCTCGGTGCGCAAGCTGGTGACCGATGCCGCCGAGCGAATTCCGGGCGGCGTCTATGTCCAGCCCTGCCTGTCGCCGGTATGGGATACGGCGCTCGCCGCCCACGCGCTCGCCGAGGCGGCGGGATCGCAGGACGCGCGGGTCGCCGCCGCCTGCGACTGGTTGACCCCTAGGCAGATTCTCGACGTGAAGGGCGACTGGGCCTACCGCAAACCGAACGCGCCGCCGGGCGGCTGGGCGTTCCAGTACAACAACGCCCACTACCCCGACGTGGACGACACCGCCGTGGTGGGGATGCTGCTGGAGCGCACCCACGACCCGGCGCACCGCGAATCGATCGAACGCGCGCGGCAATGGATTCTCGGAATGCAGAGCCGGTCGGGCGGCTGGGGCGCGTTCGATTCCGACAACGAATTCGACTACCTCAACCATATTCCGTTCGCCGACCATGGCGCCCTGCTCGATCCGCCGACCGCCGATGTCACCGCGCGCTGCGTGTCGTTTCTCGCCCAGCTCGGCCATTCCGAGGACAGGTTGGCGATCGAGCGCGGCGTGGAGTTCCTGCGGCGCGACCAGAAGCCGGACGGCTCATGGTTCGGCCGCTGGGGCACTAACTACATCTACGGCACCTGGTCGGCTCTGTGCGCGCTCAATGCCGCCGGCCTTGCGCACGATGCGCCGATGCTCCGGCGCGCCGCCGACTGGCTGATCGCGCGCCAGCGGGAGGACGGCGGCTGGGGCGAGGACTGCGAGAGCTATGCGGATGCTCCGACCGGCGAGTATCACGAAAGCCTGCCATCGCAGACCGCCTGGGCGCTGCTCGGGCTGATGGCGGCGGGTCTGGTCGAGCACCCGTCGGTCGAGCGCGGGATCGTCTGGCTGCAATCGGCGCAGGGCGAGGACGGATCGTGGCGCGAGCAGCCCTATAACGCGGTCGGGTTCCCGCGCGTATTCTACCTCCGCTACCACGGATATCCACGGTTTTTCCCGCTGCTGGCACTGGCGCGGTTCCGCAATCTGGCGCACGGCAACGATCCCAGGGTCGGCTACGGGTTCTGAGGACGATTGCCGACCGGGCGATCGCGTGGCAGGACAGCCGGCGCGGCGGGTGTGGCGGAATCGGTAGACGCAGCAGACTTAAAATCTGTTGCCCGACAGGGCGTGCGGGTTCAAGTCCCGCCATCCGCACCAGATGATCGGCCGGTCAGGCCAGCGCCGTCGGATCGCGGCTGATCCGCACTCGTTCGACCCGGCGACCGTTCATCTCCAGCACCTCGAACCGCCAGCCCTCGAAGGCGATGGCATCACCCTCGCGCGGCACCCGCTTGAGCAGGGCGAGCAGGAACCCGCCCAGCGTGTGATACGATCCGCGCGCGGGCAGTGCGTCGAGCCGGAGCCGGTGAACGACCTCGTCGATCGGTTCCAGCCCGTCGAGTTCGAACCGCTCTTCCGGCAGATCGCTGCCCTCGGCGTGGGGCGGCTCGTCGGCGTCGCCGACGATCGCCTCCAGCAGGTCGCCGACCGTCACCATCCCCTCGAAACTGCCGTATTCGTCGAGAACGAAGGCGACGCCGAGCGGATCGGCCTTAAGGCGTTCCAGCGCATCGAGCGCGGAGGCGGCGTCCGGCACCACCATCGGCTGGCGCAGGGCGGTCGCGATCGAGATGTCCTTGCCGTCCAGCATCCGGTCGAGAATGTCTTTGGCCTGGACGATGCCGACCACGTTGTCGATGCTGCGGTCGCAGACCACGAAGCGGGAATGCGGCGCGGCCTTCAGCGCGGTGATCACCTGGCCGCGCGGCGCGGTGCGGTCGAGCCAGGCGATGTCCTGGCGCGGGGTCATGATCGCGCGGATTGGTTTGTCGGCGAGGCGCATCACCCGCTCCATCATGTCGCGCTCCTCGGATTCGAGCATTCCCGACGCCGTGCCTTCGGCGAGGATGGCTTTCAGCTCATCCTCGCTGATCGCCCTTCTGCCGGGATCGGTCGGACCGAAGATGCGGAGCAGAAGCCCGGAGGTTTCACCCAGCAGCCAGACTGCCGGAGCGGCGGCACGGGCGAACATGTCGATCGGCCAGGCGACCGCGCAGGCGACCCGCTCGGCGTTGCGAAGCGCAAGCTGCTTGGGCACCAGTTCGCCGCAGACCAGGGTGAGAAACGTCACCAGAATGACGGTGATCGCCAAGGCAACGCTGTCCGCAACCGGCGCGATGAACGCGACCCGGCGGAGCGATGGCGCGAGCAGGTCGGCAAGCTCGGCACCGCCGACCACGCCGGTGAGAATGCTGATCACGGTGATACCGATCTGCACCGTGGGCAGAAAGCGGTCCGGCGATTCGGCCAGAATCCGGGCACGGGCCGCGCCACGCACGCGTTTTTGCGCGAGCAGGGTGAGCGCCGCGCGACGCGAGGAGACCAGGGCCATCTCGGCCAGGGCAAATCCCGCGTTCAGCAGAATCAGTAGAACCAGAAAACCAATTTCGACAACGATCTGCATGGTGACCTTGAGATTTAACGCGATTTTCCAACAGCATAGACCATTTCATGGACGTTCGGGAAAGCAGGATCGGTTGGCACGGCTGACGTGCTGAAACCGTATCGAATGCCATGCTTCCGCCACATTCTGGCCGGGGCGATGCCTCACTGCACACGCATTCGGGAGGCCACGCAGGAGGCTCCCTGCGCCAACCGGATGACCGTTCATGACGCATCAAGCCCAGTTTCGCCCGCTCGCCCCGCTCGTCACGCGCCGCCGCACCCGCGGCGGCTGGCGCAGCCCCGGCACCTGGATCGCCGCCCTCGCCGCGGCGGCCGCGACCTTCGGCATCTGGGCGGCGCTGAACCGTCCGGTCACCAACATTCCGCCCTATCGCGGCGAGATCGACGGTTTCGCCTTCTCGCCGTTCCATGCCGGCGAAAGCCCTCAGACCAACGTCTATCCCACGATCGGGCAGATCGATTCCGACCTC
Source organism: Acidiphilium sp. (assembly GCA_036379275.1). Lineage (GTDB taxonomy): Bacteria > Pseudomonadota > Alphaproteobacteria > Acetobacterales > Acetobacteraceae > Acidiphilium. The sequence continues at coordinate 3,943 of DASVGZ010000287.1, forward strand.
GCGCTCGCGGCGAGCAAATCCCATGACATCCGCACCTACACGGTCGAGGGCGATCTCGGACAAATTCCCGCCCTCGCCGAGAAATATCACCTGAACGTCACGCTCGGCGCCTGGCTCGACACCCATCCGCGCGCCAACGAGCGCGAGTTGCACAAGGTGGTCGAGGTCGCCAACGCCAACAAGGATGTGAAGGCGGTGATGGTCGGCAACGAGGTGATCCTGCGCGGTAACCTCACGGTGGCCCAGCTTGCCGCCGATATCGATTACGTCAAGAAGCGCGTGCATGTGCCGGTCTCGACCGCCGAGCCGTGGCATGTCTGGCTGCATCACCCAGAACTCGCGAAATCGGTCGATTTCATCACCGTGCATCTCCTGCCCTACTGGGAAGGCGTGCCCGAGAAAGATGCGGTTCCCTACGCGCTGATGCGGCTGCACCAGGTCGAGAAGGCGTTCCCCGATAAGCGGGTGGAGATCGGCGAGATCGGCTGGCCGTCCGACGGCATCGATATCGGCGGCGCCCGCGCCTCGCGCGTGCTTCAGGCCCGGTTCCTGCGCGATTTCTTCAACATCGCACAGAAAGAGCACCTCAAGTATTTCGTGATGGAAGCGTTCGACCAGCCGTGGAAGACCAGCTTCGAAGGCCGCGCCGCCGGCTACTGGGGCATGTGGTCGCTGTCGCGCCAGCCGAAATGGTCGCTGACCGGGCCGGTGATGGCAAATCGCGCCTGGCTGCCCTGGGCGGCCGGCAGCGCCGCGCTCGCCTTCCTGATCACCATGCTTCTTCTGTCGCGCCGGCCCGACCTGCGGGTTCACGGCAAGCTGGTCTTCGCGGGCCTGGTGCAGGGCTTCGGCGCGGCGCTCGCGGTGCTGCTGATGACCATGGGCGAGACCTATCTTTCCTGGTCGGCCGCCACGATGTGGTCGCTGCTCGTCGCCGGGCAGTTGCTTCTTCTGTTCCTTCTGGTCGCCGACAGTTTCGATCTGACCGAAACCCTGTTCGGCCGGGTGCGCAGGCGGCATTTCGAACCGGTGCCGGCGCCGCACGGGGCGAAACTGCCGAAGGTCTCGCTTCATCTGCCGATCTGCAACGAACCGGCTGACATGGTGAAGCAGACGCTGAACGCGCTCGCCGCCCTCGACTACGAGAATTACGAGGTGCTGGTGATCGACAACAACACCGCCGACGCCCGCGTGTGGGAACCGGTCGCCGAGCACTGTGCGCGGTTGGGGCCGAAATTCCGCTTCTTCACCCTCGGCAGATATCCGGGCTTCAAGGCGGGCGCACTGAACTTCGCCCTGCGCGAGACCAGCCCGGATGCCGAAATCGTCGGCGTGCTCGACAGCGACTACATCGTCGATCCCGACTGGCTGCGCTGCATGGTGCCCGCCTTCGCCGACCCGCATGTCGGCTTCACCCAGAGCCCGCAGGACTATCGCGACAATGACGGCTCGATCTTCAAGCGGATGATGTTCTGGGAATATGCCGGCTTCTTCCATATCGGCATGGTCAACCGCAACGAGCGCAACGCGATCATCCAGCATGGCACGATGACGCTGATCCGCCGCGACGCGCTGGCGAAGGATGGCGGCTGGGCGGAGTGGTGCATCACCGAGGACAGCGAACTCGGGATGCGGCTGTTCCGCGACGGCTACGACGCGGTCTATTCGAAGCGCAGCTTCGGCCGCGGTGTGATGCCGGACGACTTCAACGCCTTCCGCAAGCAGCGCTACCGCTGGGCGTATGGCGCGATGCGGATTTCGCGCCGGCACTGGAAGGCTTTGCTCTCGCCGTTCGACAGCACACTGACCATCGGCCAGCGCTGGCACTTCATCACCGGCTGGCTGCCCTGGATCGGCGATGCTCTGGGCCTTGCCTTCCTGATGCTGGGGCTCGCCTGGTCAGTCGGCGTGATTCTCGACCCGGTGCGGTTCGTGTTCCCGATCGCCCTGTTCATGCTGCCGTCGATCGGGCTGTTCGCCTTCAAGATCGTGCAGATCCTGGCGCTGTATTCGGCCCGCGTACCGTGCGGCTGGCGCGACCGGATCGGCGCCGCCATCGCCGGTCTCGCCCTGTCGCACACGATCGGCAAGGCGGTGTGGAAAGGATTGTTCACCAACAAACTGCCATTCCTGCGCACGCCAAAGATGAAGGATGCGCCGGCGCTGGTTCAGGGTCTGGTGATGGCGCGGGAAGAACTGATCCTTCTGGTCCTGACCTGGGGTGCGCTGCTTGGCGTCGGTATCGGCCATCACTGGGCAACGCCGGAGACCAAGCTGTGGTGCGCGGTTCTGTTCACCCAGTCCCTGCCCTATCTGGCATCGGTCGCGGTCTCGATCATCGCCGCCTTGCCGGCCAAGGCCGCAAAGGCCCTGCCGGCACCGGCGAAGCAGCCGATGCTGCCGACCTCGCGGATGCCGATTTCGGCGCGCACCGCGGCAGGGGATTGATGCACGACGTGCCTCAGCACATCAGCCCCAGAGTGTTGAGCATGTCGGCCTGGGTTTCAAAAAACCCGGTGAACGCCTCGACGATTTTGGCCCGGCTCTCGTCATCCGCGTCCGAGGCGGCTTCCATCGCCCAGCGCTCGAAGGTCGCACGGTCGGGACGCGGCAGAGCCTGCCCGACCGTGGCCTCGCTCAACCAGTCATGCTGACGCAGCACCGCGAAGGCGGCGATGCCCGGCAGCGCGTAACCGCCACCGAGCGCGGGCACCGCAAGGCCGATCGGGCGCATCATCGAGCCGCCGCGCGACGCCTCGGCGAACATCGCCGCGTTCAGCCGCACGCAGGCCGGGTCCATCCGCGCGGACGGATCGGCAACCGGCATCGCCTGGCCGGTGCCGACCAGCATGGCAACGAGTTCCGCCGGCTGCATCGTGGAGGTTCTGGCCGGATCGCCGCCCCTCGCCGCTTCGAGCAGTTCGCCGACCCGCGTCGGACCTTCGGCGAGCTTCGCGAAAACCGGCTCATAGAGATCGGCGTTCATCGTCGCCTTGCCCGCCGAAGTGTCGAAGTCGAGCTTCCGCAGCGCGTGAGGCACGGTGAGGCCGAGCCGGATGTCGCACAACGCCTCGTCCCGGCGCGCCGCATCCAGCCGCATCGCACCGCGGACGAACACATCATGGCGCAGCGGCTGGCCGGTGCAGATGTCCTTGACCAGTTCCAGCATCGCCGGGTCCTCGAACTCGGCGGCAATTCCGCGCGCGACATCGCCGAGCACCAGATCGGCGAAATTTTCCAGAAGCCGTCCGGAACCGACGAAACCCAGCTTGGCCTCGGCGAACCGCGCCGCGACATCGAGATGAAAGCACGGCGCCCAGCTCTCGTTCATGAATTCATGAGCGAGATAGGCCGCGGGCTTGCCGTCGAGATGCTCGATGATCCGTCGCGCCCAGGGCTCGACCGAATCGTCCTTTGCTTCGGCCAGCCGTCGCACCAGAGCAAGGCCACGCTCAGCCTGACGGTCGGCCCGGAAGGCGAGGCGCGACCCGCCCTCGCGCATCAGGCGCTGCATCCCGAGCATCCCGCGCCAGGCGGGCAGAACGTCGTAGCTGACATGGCAGAGGCCGCCCGGCTTCAGCTTCGCGTCGAGAAGGCGGAGAATGCCGTCGCGCACCGGCGTCCCGACCCAGGTCCAGACGCCATGCAGGCTGACCGCATCGAACTCTTCCAGCGCCGCGAAATCCGGGCTTTCGGCAAAACGGGAAAGATCGGCCTCGATGAACCGGCAGTTGCCGATGCCGGCGCGGCTGGCAAGCCGGCGCGCCACCGCGATATGCGCGGGGTTGAAATCGAAGCCGGTCACCTGCCAGCCGGGATTCGACGCGGCAAGGACCAGGGCGGTGAAGCCATGCCCGCAGCCGATATCGGCGAAGTGGAACGCTTCGTTCCGACCGGGCATAATGGCGGAAAAACCCGTAACCAGCGCGGTCAGCGCCATCGCACGCGGCGACTGCTCGGCGTAATAGCCGGGCGCGTAGGCGATATCGGTCACATAACCCGCGCCCCAGCTCATGCCGCCCTCGCGGACAAGGCCTCGATCGTCGCCGCGCCGAACATCGCCTGATCGGCACGCCGCCCCCCTGTCATCGCCGAGGCGGGCGCGGGCAGCCAGCCGGTCCAGCCGAGGCGCGGCGCCTCCGGGCCGCCGAGGCGGATCACCGGAATTTCATCGGGGTCGAGAATCAGGTTCACGGCGAAATCGGCCTCCATGCCCACATAGGCGCGCACCAGCGACACCAGTTGCCGCAACGCCGGCCGGTCCGGCAGAAGCGCCGCGAATTCCCGCTGTTTCAGCGGCCCGATCCGCAGCAGGAATCGAGCCTGCTGGTCGAAGGCGCGCGCTCCCGCCGCACAATCGACGCCGAGGCGATTGAACTGGCCCGGCGAGCGACCGCGCGGCATCCGGCTCTGCTGGTCGGCATCGAGCCGGAGCCAGGAACCGGCGAATTCCTCGATCTCCACCGGCCGTTCCAGCCAGTCCGATACCATGGCGCGCAACCTGTCGGCCGAGCGCGGACGGCTGGCGAAGAAACCGGCATAATGCTGGACCGCCGGTGCGCCCACGGCAAGGCGGCCGACCAGATTCGCGGTGTCGAACCCGGTCAGCGCCAAAAGAGCCTTCCCCGCCGGATCGCTCGCTTCCCGATCGTCCGGCCCGCCGGTTCGGTGCGCGATTTCCGCCGCCAGATGCGGCCGGTATTTCACACCCGCCTCGGCGAAGCCGGAGACCAGACGCTGAGCCAGCAGAGCGAAGAAATC
>DASVGZ010000288.1:0-11063 GCA_036379275.1 Acidiphilium sp.
GCGGCGTTCCGCGCCGCCGTATCCGGGCTGCGCCAGGCGATGATCGCGCGGGCGGCGGTGAAGGGCGAATTCCGCATCGAGCAGACGATGATCCGCGCGCGCGGCAACAATCCTCTGAAATTCTCGGCGGATGACGACGACGCGATGGCCGCCCTGCTCGGGCTCGGCCGGCGCACCGACATCGCCGCCGATGCCGCGATCGCCGATGCGCTGCGCGATATCCGGCTGCACGAGATCGCCACCATGGGCGCGATGCAGACGGCGGTGCGCGCCCTGCTCGAACGGCTCGATCCGGCCGCCCTGCGTGCCGAGGCCGAGCAGGCGCGCGCGGTTCTGCCGGCCCAGCGCAAGGCTCGCGCCTTCGAGGCGTTCGAGGCCCTGCACGGCGAGATCAGCCGCGCCCTCGCCGACGATTTCGACAGCGTGTTCGGCAAGGCCTTTGCCCGCGCTTATGAACGCGCGCTCGGCGAGGCAGAGGCGCGCGAGCCATGAAGCGCCGACTGGTCATTCTTGCTACGCCGTTGCTATTCGCCGGATGCGGCGGTGCAGCGCCACCGAAACCGGCGACGCTCGACCTCACCGTGATCGGCTCGGCGAACCAGAATCCGGACGCCGCCGGCACCCCCGAACCGGTCGCAGTGCACTTCTATCCGCTCGCGGCGACCGGCAAGTTCACGACCGCCACTCCCTATGCGCTGATGGGTGGCGCGACCGCGCTGCTCGGCGCCGACCTTGCCGGGCCGTCCGATCAGGTAATTGTGGCACCGGGCGCCACGGTCACGGTCAAACGGAGCCTGCCTCAAGGCGCGCAATCGCTCGGCGTCATCGTCCTGTTCCGCTCCATCGAAACCGCGCACTGGCGCCTGACCGTCCCGCTTAAGCCGCACGCGCCGAACCCGTTGACCTTGCGTATCGACGGCATAACGGCCAAGCTGACGCCATCCGTCAAAAAGGGCTGACCGCCGATGAGTTGGACCAACAAGGTCGTCTGGCAGGAGGGCATGTTTCTCCGCTCGCAGCATTTCCAGCAGCAGGATCGCTGGCTGGACTCGCTGTTGCGCGGGCGGGTTGGCGCGCTGCGTCCGCACCCGTGGGGGCTGACCCATGCGGTGATCAACCGCGACCTGCTCGGCACCGGCCGGTTCGCCCTGGCGGAAGCCGCCGGTGTGTTCGAGGACGGAACCCCGTTCGACCTGCCGGGCGAGGCCGATCACCCGGCGCCGCTCGATGTCGCCGACAACGTGCGCAACGTGCTGGTGCATCTCGCCCTGCCGGTCCGCCAGCCGGGCGCACCCGAGGTTGCCGCGGCCGATGGCAGCACCGAAGGGCGCTATAATGCCGGGCGCTTCGAAGCCTACGATACCCATTCCGCCTCGCCCGAACCGGCGGAGGTGCTGATCGGCCGGCTGCGCCTGCGCTACCTGCTCGACACCGAGGATCGCGCCGGCTTCCTGTGCCTGCCGGTGGCGCGCATTATCGAGGTTTCGGCCGACAAGCGGGTGACCCTGGACGACCGCTGGATTCCGCCCGCGCTCGCGTGCCATGCCTCAACGCCGCTCTCCGGACTGATCACCGAGTTTTCCGGCATGATCCATCAACGCGGCGAGGCGCTGGCCGCGCGGCTCAATGCGCCCGGTTCGCGCGGGGTCGCCGAGGTTGCCGATTTCATGCTGCTCCAGGCGATCAACCGCTGGCAGGCGCTGCTCCAGCACTGGGCCGACGCGGCGGTGATCCACCCGGAAACCCTGTATTCGGCGTTCGTCTCCATGGCCGCCGAATTCTCCACCTTCATCGAGGGCACCCGCCGGCCGAACACCTATCCCGGCTACCGGCACGAGGATCTGCAACGCAGTTTCGCGCCGGTGGTAGCCGATCTCAGACGGGCGCTGTCGGCGGTGATCGAGCAGAACGCGGTCGCGATTCCGCTACAAGAGCGCCGGCACGGCGTGCATGTCGGCCCGATCAACGACCGGTCGATCCTGCGCGCGGCGAATTTCGTGCTCAGCGTCCAGGCCGACGTTCCGGGCGAGACGCTGCGCCGGCTGTTCCCTGCCCAGGTCAAGATCGGCGCGGTCGAGCATATCCGCGAACTGGTCAACGTGGCGCTGCCGGGCATCTCGGTCAGGCCGCTGCCGGTCGCACCACGGCAGATCCCGTTTTATGCCGGGGCGAGCTATTTCGAGCTGGATCGCGGCAGTCCGCACTGGCAGCAGATGCAGAATTCCGGCGCCTTCGCGCTTCACGTCTCGGGCGATTTTCCGGGACTGAAACTCGAACTCTGGGCGATCCGCGGCTGAAGGGGCGGGCATGAGCGACAATCCGTTTTCCGAACCGGACGATTCCGACCGTACCGTGATCCGCCCGTCACCGGGCGGGAAACGGCCGCCCCAATCTCCGCCACCACCACCGTCAGGTGGAGGGGGTTACGAACCGCCGCCGCCGCCCGAACCGCCTTCAGGCGGTGCGGAAAGCCTGAACATCGGCTCCACTCCCCTGCTCGCCGCTGCCGCACCGCTGCTGCAACTGCTTGCCCGGCTGCGCAACACCTTTCACCCGCCCGATTCCGGCGATCTGCGCGAACGCGCGGTACGCGCACTCCGCCAGTTCGAGACAGAATCTCGCGCCGCTAATATCCCGATCGATCAGTTGCGCCCGGCGCATTACGCGCTGTGCGCGAGCCTCGACGACGTGGTTCTGGCCACCCCTTGGGGCAGTCAGGGCGGCTGGGCGGCGCGCTCGCTGGTGTCCACCTTCCATCAGGAAGTGCGCTCGGGCGAGCGGTTCTTCGACATTCTCGGCCAGATCCGGCAAAACCCCGGAAATTTCCTCCATGTTCTGGAACTGATGTATGTCTGCCTGTCGCTCGGTTATATGGGCCGCTACCGGCTGAGCCCGCGTGGCCCGGCCGAGATCGACCGGCTGCGCGAGGAGGTTTATGCGACCATTCGCCGCGCCCGTCCGCCGGGCGATGCGGCGCTCGCCCAGCACTGGCAGGGGGTTGCGGCGCCCTATCGGGCGCGCCGGGCAAGCCTGCCGGTCTGGGTGGTCGCGGCGGCGGCGCTCGGCGTAATTGCTCTGGTCTATACCGGGTTCGACTATTCGCTGGGCAGCGACTCCGGTTCGCTTTACGCGAAGGTGCTCGCCGCCAATCCCTCGGCCATGCCCACACTGGTCCGCGCCGGCCCGGTCGCGCCGCCGCCGCCGCCGGTCGCGCCATCGCCGACCGTGCTCGACCGGCTGCGTGGCTTCCTTGCCCCCGAGATCGCCAAAGGTGAAGTGAGCGTGCTGGGAACCGTCAACGCGCCGATCGTACGCATCAACAATACCGGCCTGTTCGCCTCCGGCAGCGCCACGGTGGAATCGACCGCTCTGCCGCTGCTCGGCAAGATCGGCGCGGCACTCGCGCGCGAGACCGGCCAGGTCAAGGTGATCGGCTATACCGACAGCCAGCCGATCCATACGCTGCAATTCCCCAACAACCTCGTTCTCTCGCAGGATCGCGCGAAGGCCGCCGCCGCGGTGCTCGACCGCTCGATCGGCGACCAGAGCCGAGTCGATGCCGAAGGGCGCGGCGCCGCCGACCCGATCGCGACCAATGCGACCAGCCAGGGGCGCGCGCTCAACCGGCGCATCGAGATCGTGCTGATCCGGGGAGCGGCGCAATGAAGCCGGGCCTGATCCGCTGGATCCTGAGCGGCATCGGCACCGCGATCCTCGCCGCGCTGGTCTGGTTTTTCGCACCGTTCTGGCCCCCGCTTGCCGGGGTGCTGCCGCGCGCGATCATCATCCTCATCTTCTTCATCCTGTGGCTCGGCATCAATCTCTGGCTCGACCGAAGGCGCCGCAAGCGGGCGAAGGATGTCGAGGAGGCGATCACCGCCGCCCCGGCCGATCCCGAAGCCGGCGCGAAGCAGGAAGAACTCGCGGCGATCTCTGCCAAACTGAAGAAGGCGCTGGCCCTGCTCGCCCGCGCACGCGGCACGCGGGGGTATCTCTACGAACAGCCGTGGTACGCGATCATCGGGCCGCCAGGCGCGGGCAAGACCACGGCACTGCTGAATGCCGGGCTGAAATTCCCGCTCGCCGCCGAACTCGGGCAGGGCGCGGTCGCCGGCGTCGGCGGCACCCGCTATTGCGACTGGTGGTTCACCGACAACGCCGTGCTGATCGACACCGCCGGGCGCTACACGACCCAGGATTCCGCTGCCTCGGTCGATCAGGCCGGCTGGCTCGGCTTTCTCGACATGCTGAAGCGCACGCGGCCGCGCCAGCCGCTGAACGGGGTTCTGGTCGCGATCGCGCTTGCCGACATCGCAGGGGCCGACGCGCCGACGCGGCTCGCCCATGCCCGTGCGATCCGCGCGCGGATCAAGGAGATCACCGCACGCCTCGGCGTGACGGTTCCGGTCTACGCGATTTTTACCAAAGCCGACCTGATCGCCGGCTTCACCGAATTTTTCGACGATCTCGACACCGTGGGCCGCGCGCAGGTCTGGGGCACGACCTTCCCGAACGAGGCAAAGCCGGCGCAGGGCGCGGCGGCAAGCTTCACCGGCGAATTCAAGGCGCTGGTCGCGAAGCTGGAAGACCGCCTGCTCGACCGCCTTGCCGCCGAACGCAGCCCGGACCGGCGGGCGCTGATCGCCGGCTTCCCGATGCAGGTGGCGAGCCTCGAATCGCCGGTCGCCGAATTCCTCGCCGAGGCGTTCGGCGGTTCGGCGCTCGACCCGGCGCCCTGGCTGCGCGGTGTCTATTTCTCGTCGGGCACCCAGGAAGGCACGCCGATCGACCGGCTGACCGGAGCCCTCGCCCGCTCCTTCGGCATCGACCAGCGGCGCGCACCCAGCCTGCGCCCGCAATCCGGCCGCTCCTATTTTCTGGGCCGGCTTCTGTCGGACGTGATTTTCGGCGAGGCGATGCTCGGCTCGGCGGATCGCGGCCTCGCGCGGCGGCGGCTGATGCTGCGTGGCATCGGTTTCGGCGTGACCGGGATTATTTTCGTGATCCTGCTGATCGCCCTGTTCGTCAGCCATGGCAACAATTCGGCCGCGATCGCGCGGGCGAAGCAGGGTCTGGCGCAGGAGCAGAAGATCGCCGCCGCGCTGAAGCTCGACCCGGTGACGACGGCCAATCTGCCGACGATCCTGCCCATGCTCGACCGCGCCCGCGCGCTCGCCGAGGCGAGGCCGGTCGACGGATTCGCCGGGTTCGGCTTGAATCAGGCGGAACCCGTCCATGCGGCGACCAGGGCTGTGTATCGCCGCACGCTCGGTTTCGCGCTGCTGCCGCGTCTCGTTCTGCAACTCGAGGCCGAGATGCGCGGCGGGCTCGACCGGCCCGACTATCTCTATCAGGCGACGCGGGTCTACCTGATGCTCGGCAATCAGGGACCGCTCGACGCGCCTCTGGTCGAGGCGTGGATGAAGCTCGACTGGCAGCGGCTCTATCCCGGTCTCGCCAACGCCGATCTCCGTACCTCGCTGATGGCGCATCTGCGCACCCTGCTCGCGCACCCGCTGCCGGACGTGCCGCTCGATGGCGGGCTGATCGCGACCGCGCGCACCACCTTCTCGCGGGTGCCGATCGCCGAGCGGGTCTATTCGCGCATCCGCGGCTCGCGGGCGGCGGCGCGCGTGCCGGAATGGACGCCGGCCGAGGCGCTGGGCGCTGCGGGCACTCCGTTGTTCGTCAATGCCACCGGCAAACCACTGACAGACGGGATTCCCGGCTTCTACACGGTGAAGGGTTTCTACGGCGTGCTTCTGCCCTCATTGTCTCACGCCTCGGCGGACGTGGCTCAGGAAAGCTGGGTGCTCGGCAAGAGCAACCAGGTCGATCCGAACTCGCCGCAAATGCAGTCGCTCGAACATGATGTCATCTCGCTGTACGAGACCGACTACGCGGCGCACTGGCAGGCGATGATCGACGATCTCAACCTCGCACCGCTGGGCAGCGCCGGACAGACGGTACAGGCGCTCTATGTGCTCGGCTCGCCGCAATCGCCGATGAAGACCCTGCTCGCCTCAATGGCGCGGCAACTCACCCTCACCCAACCGCCGAAGCTGCCGAAGGGAACCGCGAAAGCCACGGCGAAACTGCCGCACGCGGCGGCGGTGAACGCGGCGGCGCAGCGGTTGCAGGGGCTGATCGGCCCGGCCGCCGCCAATGCCGGACCGCCACCGGGCAGCCGGATCGACGCCGAATTCGCGCCGCTGCGCACCTATGTCGGCAACGGCGCGGCGGGGGCGCCGATCGCCCTGACGCTTCAGCTCGTCAATCAGGTCCAGCAGCAACTCGCGACCCTCGCCTCGACCGCGCCGGGCTCCGCCGCTCCGGCGGCGCCGGGTGCGGGCGGCGATGCCGCCGCCCTGCTCGAAGGCGAGGCACAGCACGATCCCCAGCCGGTCCGGCGCTGGCTGTCCGGCATCACCGCGACCGCGAACACCCTGCGCGGCGGCAGTGCCGCGGCCTCGGCGGCGGCGGCGTTCAAGGCGCCCGGCGGCGGCGCCCAGCTCTGCACCAAAGCGGTCACCGGACATTATCCGTTCGACCCGTCGGCGGCATCCGATACACCGCTGGCCGATTTCGCCCATCTGTTCGCGCCGGGCGGCGCGCTGGACACGTTCTTCAACACCCAGGTCCGTCCCTTCGTGAACATGACCGGCAGCACCTGGCGGGTGCAGACGGTGAACGGCGTGGCGCCGCCGGTCAGTCAGGGCGCGGTGGCGGAATTCCAGCGGGCGCAGGAAATCCAGCAGATGTTCTTTGCCGGCGGGGCGACGCCGAATGTCCAGTTCACCATCACCCCGACCGAACTCTCCTCGGGCGCGGCGCAGGTGACCCTTCAGCTCGGCGGCGTTTCGATCACCTATGCGCATGGGCCAGCGGTGCCGACCTCGGTGACCTGGCCGGGTGCCTCCGGGATGCAGACCGCGAGGCTGACCATCACCCCCCTCGCCGGCGGCACCCCGGTCACCTTGCAGGCGAGCGGCCCATGGGCGGTGTTCCGCCTGTTCAACCAGGGCAGCCTGACCGGAGCCGGCTCGTCGGCGCGCTACATGCTCACCTTCGAGCAGGGTGGTCAGAGCGCCGCGTTCACTATCCAGGCCGGCTCGATCTTCAACCCGTTCGCGCCCGGCGCCCTGACCCGGTTCCGCTGCCCGAGCCTGGGCGGATGACCGGCATCGCGCCCGGCTTCGCCGGTTTCTACGGCAAGCTGCCAGCGCGAGGCGATTTCGTGCGCGCCGGACTGCCAGGCGATACGGTCGACGCGCTGGACGCCTGGGCGCGCGCAACCCTCGCGGCAAGCCGCATCGCACTCGGCGAGGCGTGGACCGCGTGCTGGATGGAGGCGCCGGTCTGGCGCTTCGCGCTCGCCCCCGGAATCGCCGGAGCTTCTGGTCTCGGCGGGGTCTGGCTGCCGAGCATGGACAGGGTCGGCCGCTGCTTTCCGCTGATCGTCGCGGCCGAGGCCGCCAGTGCGGGCACGGCATGGCTCGATGCCGCCGAAGACCTTGGTTTTCAGGCGGTCACCGCCGATCTCACGCCGGAAACCCTCGCCGCGCGGCTCGCCGCGATCCCGTCCGCTCCGATCCGGCCTGCCTTGGGCGAGATGCCGCGTTCCGGCGGCGTCTGGTGGACCTCGGGTGCGCCGCGCAGGCGCGCCACCCGGATCGAAACCGCCTCCCTGCCCGATCCCGCCGGCTTCGCCGGCTTTCTCGCGGATGAAACGGCGCTCCACGCATCATGATTCCCAAAATGACAAGCTGGGCGCAGACCCATGTCGGCACGGTGCGACGCCATAACGAGGACGCCTATCTCGTCCGGCCCGATCTCGGCCTGTTCGTGGTGGCCGATGGCGCCGGCGGCCACCAGTCCGGCGATCTCGCTTCCGGCATGATCGTCGCCGCCCTCGACCGGCTGGAGCCGGGCCTGACCGCCGGCGAATTGCTGGCGCAGGTACGGCTGACCATTGCCGAGGTCCACGCCGACCTTCTGGCCGAGGCCGCCGCACGCGGCCCGAGGGCGATGATCGCCTCGACCGTGGTGGTCCTCGTCCTGCGCGACACCCATTTTGCCTGCCTCTGGGCCGGCGATTCGCGCGCCTACCTGCTGCGCGGCGGCGAACTGACCCAGATCAGCCGGGATCACTCGCTGGTGCAGGCGCTGGTCGACGAAGGCGCACTCACCGCCGAGGCCGCCGAGCACCACCCCCAGGCGAACGTGATCACCCGCGCGGTCGGCGCCGATCACGATGTGCTCGAACTCGACAAGGTAATCGGCGACATCCTGCCGGGCGACCGGTTCCTGCTCTGTTCGGACGGGCTGAGCAAAACCCTCCCGGACGCCGAAATCGGCGCGCTGCTCGGCTCGCCCGACGGCGTGCCGCCGCCCGAACTGCTGATCGCCGCTGCCCTTGCCCGCCAGGTCAACGACAACGTCACCGCTGTGACTGTGGGTGTGGCAGAATAACCGGCACGGCGCGCCCGCGTCCGCCGCAATTTTCAGAATTCATCGTAAAATTCATATAGGAATTCTGAATACTTTTATTTTGCTGCGATTGCCGACCGTATTCTGAATCTTTGCTAAATTTTTCAGTTTCGGTTAGCTCCTCTTCATAATCCTGCCATCTTTGGCTATCACGGGGATGAACCGAACCGGGAGTAGCGATGCGTAAGCGCCTGCATGGACGAAGCTGGCCCGGTCATGGCCTCGGCGCCATCACCCTCGGCGCCGGCATCGCATATCTTGGTTTCGCCCCCGCCTTCGCCCAGACCGCTCCCGCCGTCAGGTTGCCGCAGGTGCCGCAAACCTCGCCGTTGCAGCACATCCTGCCGAAAGCTCCGCCGAATCTCGGCCAGGCACTGCCGAATTTCCACCCTCTCGGCAAGGAGGGCGCGATTCCGAACGCGCGCGTGCCGGTGCGCTCGGCCTCGGTGATCGGCGCCACCGCATTCCCGGCCGCCAGGCTGAACGCCGCCATCGGCAACCAGGTCGGCGCCGCCGTGCCGCTCGCCTCCATCGAGGCCGCCCGGTTGCGCCTGCTCGATCTCTACCGCGATCACGGCTACGTGCTCACCGCGGTTTCCGCCGAGATCAATTCAGCCGGCGATCTGCGCTTCATCGTCACCGAAGGGCATATCGTCTCGATCAAGCTTTCGAAGAATGTCGGCCCGGTCGGCACGCTGGTGCTGAAATTCCTCGATCACCTGACCCATGAACGCCCGGTGCGCGAAAAATCGCTGGAGCACTGGCTTCTGCTGACCGAGGAAATTCCCGGCGTCGATGTCAACGCCGTGCTCCAGCCCAATGCCTCGGCGCCCGGCGCGCTGACCCTGGTCGCCGAAGTGCGCCACCAGCCGGTCTCCGGACTGGTCACCGCCGACAATCGCGGCTTCAAGGAAACCGGCCCGGCCGAAGGGCTCGGCGTGCTCGACATCAACAGCCTGACCCGGTTCGGCGAGCAGACCGAATTCTCGCTGTTCCGCACCTCGGGCGGCACCAACAATTTCGGCCAGGCATCGGAAAGCCTGTTCGTGGGGTCGAGCGGGCTGCGTATCGGCCTCTATGCCGGCGCCGGGCGGCCGCAGCCCGGCGGCATCCTGCGCGAGATCGGCTATCGCGGTTATCTCGAAGTGTTCGGCGTCTACGCGACCTACCCGGTGCTGCTCTGGCGCGGCGAATCGCTCAGCGCCAAGGTCAGCCTCGACGGCACCCAGAACCTGATCGAAACCGCCTCGGGCGGCGGCGGCGAGACCGAAACCTCGACCGATTCGGTCCGCGCACTGCGCGCCGGGCTGAACGAAGCCTTTACCGACGATGTTCTGGGCGGCGACCGGGTCGGCCTCACCACCGCGTCGATCCAGTTTTCGAAGGGCCTGCCGATCCTCGGCGCCTCGGCCAACAAGCGGCTGAATTCCGGCCGGCTCGACGCGAATTTCGATTTCTGGAAGATGGACGTGGCAATCGACCGCACCCAGACCCTGTTCAGCCTGTGGCCGGGAGCGACCGTCGCGCTGGAAGGCGCCGCCGGTGGACAGTTCACCACCGATGTGCTGCCCTCGTCGGAGGAATTCTATCTCGGCGGCAGCCATATCGCCCAAGGCTACTATTCGGGCGAGGTGATCGGCGACAAGGCGCTCTACGCCAGCGCCGAGCTTCAGCTCAACACCCCGATCGACTTCTCTCTGCTCGGCCGGCGCTTCGACATCGCCAGCCAGTTCTACACCTTCTATGACTGGGGCGAGACTTGGCAGAATCGCCAGCTTTCTCCCTTCGTCCGCCCGAACAACCACCGGCTCGCCTCGTTCGGCGGCGGCGTGCGGCTGCGCCTGACCGGTCGGCTCGAATTCGACATCGCAGGGGTGCACCGCATGGTCACCCAGCTCACACCCTCGGGCAGCGGCGTGCCGCCACTCTCCGGCACGGCTGTTTATTGGGGCGTTCTCGCGCGCTATTAATGGACGGAAAATGAACAGCAGGCCCAACGAGACACGAAATCGGCACGGGCGGCGGCACAAGGCCGCCAGCCGCCGGCTTCTGCTCGCCTCGACCGCGCTGACCGCCGCCCTGCTTGCAGCGCCACGCGGCTACGCGGAACCACCGATGCCCGCGCCGAACACCACGCCGCAGGGCGGCCAGGTGGTCGGTGGGTCAGCCAGCATCACCCAAGGGGCCGGCTCGACCACCATCACCCAGTCGAGCCAGCGCGCCGCGATCGACTGGCAGAGCTTCAATGTCGGCTCGAACGCCCATGTCACCTTCGTCCAGCCAAACGCTCAGGCGATCGCGCTGAACCGGGTGATCTCGGAAAACCCCTCGATCATCGCCGGACGGATCGACGCCAACGGCCAGATCGTCCTGATGAACCAGTCCGGTGTGGTGTTCGCCCATGGCTCGCAGGTGAACGCCGAAAGCCTGATCGTCAGTACCTCGGGGATTTCGGCCAAAAATTTCATGGCCGGCAAGCTGATTTTCGACCAGCCGCCGCATCCGGGCGCGCGCATCGTCAATGACGGCCGGATCACCATGAAACAGGCCGGGCTCGCCGCGTTCGTGGCGCC
>DASVGZ010000289.1:0-2809 GCA_036379275.1 Acidiphilium sp.
TCGAGCTCGGCGCGTTCCTCGATGCTCTGGCGCCGTTCGGAATCGGGCGGCGGCGCGGTTTCGGCCTGCAGCCACGGCTCGATCGAGCGATATTGCGCGTAAGCGAGGGTCAGGTCGGGGACCAGATCCTTCACCACCGGCATATGCGGCAGCGGGTTGATGTTGACCGCGTTCTTCACCTCGCTGATCGGCTTGAGGCAGGCCAGCGTGTTGGTGCCGTCGATATTCATTGCACAGGAGCCGCAGATGCCTTCGCGGCAGGAGCGGCGGAACGTCAGGGTGGGATCGATCTCGTTCTTGATCTTGATCAGGGCGTCGAGGACCATCGGGCCGCAGGTGTCGAGATCGATCTCGTAGGTGTCGGCGGTCGGGTTGCCACCTTCGTCAGGGTTCCAGCGATAGACCTGAAATTCCTTGACCCGTTTGGCGCCGTCCGGCGCCTTGTGGGTCTTGCCTTTTCCGACGCGGCTGTTCTTCGGAAGGGACAGTTCGGCCATGATTCGGAACCTCTCGTCAGTAAACGCGCTCAGTAAACGCGCTTTTTGGGCGGAAACACGGAAACGTCGTTGGTCAAGGTCTGCATCCGCACCGGGCGGTAATCGAGCGAGACGGCGCCTTCGGCGCTGCAATGGGCGAGGCTGTGCTTCATCCATTCATGATCGTCACGCTCGGGGTAATCGTCGTGCGCGTGGGCGCCACGGCTTTCGTGCCGCGCTTCCGCCGAAACCATGGTGACCAGCGCATTACCCATCAGGTTCTGCAATTCCATCGCTTCCATCAGGTCGGAATTCCAGATCAGCCCGCGATCGGCGACGCTGACATCATCGAGCCCGTGCCAGAGCGCGGACATTTTATCCACGCCTTCCTTCAGGGTTTTGGAATTGCGGAATACCGCCGCGTGGTTCTGCATGGTGCGCTGCATGGTGCTGCGCAGGGCGGCGACCCGTGTGCCGCCTTTGGCGTGGCGTGTCGCATCCAGCCGGTCGAGCGAGGATTCGCCAGCGCCTTTCGGAAGCTCGGGCTGGGATGCGCCGGAGGTGATGATTTTTTCCGCCTGGTGCGCCGCCGCCCGGCCGAACACGACGAGGTCGAGCAGCGAGTTGGTGCCGAGCCGGTTGGCGCCGTGAACCGAGACGCAGGCGGCCTCGCCCACGGCCATCAGGCCGGGGACGATCGCGTCCGGGTCGTCTTTGGTCGGACGCAGCACCTCGGCGCGGAAATTGGTCGGGATTCCGCCCATGTTGTAGTGAACGGTCGGCAGCACCGGGATCGGCTCCCGGGTGACATCGACGCCGGCGAACACCCGGGCGGTTTCCGAAATGCCGGGAAGACGCTCGTGCAACTGTTCCGGCTTCAGCCCTTCGAGATGCAGAAGCATGTGGTCCTTGTTCGGACCGCAGCCGCGTCCTTCCATGATCTCGATGGTCATCGAGCGGGACACGACATCGCGCGAGGCGAGATCCTTCGCGGTCGGCGCGTAGCGTTCCATGAAGCGCTCGCCTTCGGCGTTGGTCAGGTAGCCGCCTTCGCCGCGCGCGCCCTCGGTGATCAGACAGCCGGCCGGGAAAATGCCGGTAGGGTGGAACTGGACGAATTCCATGTCCTGCATCGACAGGCCGGCGCGCAGCGCCATGCCGCCGCCATCGCCCGTGCAGGTATGCGCCGAGGTGCAGGACTGGAAGGCACGGCCATAACCGCCGGTCGCCAGCACCACCAGTTGCGCGCGGAACCGGTGGATCGTGCCGTCTTCAAGGCACCAGGCGATAACGCCGCGACAGGCGCCGCTTTCGTCCATGATGAGGTCTGTCGCGAAGTATTCGACGAAGAATTCGACCTCGTGCTTGAGGCTTTGCTGGTACAGCGTGTGAAGGATCGCGTGGCCGGTGCGGTCGGCGGCGGCGCAGGCGCGCCGGACCGGCTCCTTGCCGTAGTCCTTCATGTGTCCGCCGAACGGGCGCTGGTAAATCCGGCCGTCTTCGGTGCGGCTGAACGGAACGCCGAAATGTTCGAGCTCGTGGATCGCCGGGATCGCCTCGCGGCACATGTATTCGATCGCGTCCTGATCGCCGAGCCAGTCCGACCCCTTGACTGTGTCATACATGTGCCAGCGCCAGTCGTCCGGCTCCATGTTGCCGAGGGCAGCGCCGATGCCGCCCTGGGCCGCGACGGTGTGGCTGCGGGTCGGGAAGACCTTGGTGATGCAGGCGGTTTTCAGTCCGGCGGAGCCCATGCCGAGGGTTGCGCGCAACCCCGATCCGCCCGCGCCGACGATGATGACATCGTAGGTGTGGTCGATAATGGCATAGGCCTCACGGGAGGGTTTCGAAATTGCGTTCATCGCTGGTCTATCCTGTCGGGAATATCTGTCAGAATGTCAGTTTCAGGACCGAGATCAGGGCGAGCAGGCCGAAGAACACGACGCACGCCTTGAGGGCGAGCATCGCGGCAAGCCGGCGCGATTCGGTGTGGACGTAATCCTCGATGACAACCTGCATTCCGAGTTTCAGATGGTAGAACAGGGCAAGGATCAGGGCGATGAACAGAACCCCGTTCCAGGGTTCGGCCATGTAGTGCTGCATCGCCGCCTGATCGGCGCCTTCGAGAAGGAACACCGACAGGACGAAATAGAGCGAGAGCGGCAGAAGCGCGATCGCGGTCATCCGCTGCGCCCACCAGTGTTTCACGCCGGATTTCGCCGAACCCAGCCCGCGCGCGCGGCCGAGTGTGGAGCGCATGATCCGGATCGATTTTGCGTTGTCCATGGTGCTCACCGGATCACCAGGCCGATGACCCAGACAATGATCGTCAG
>DASVGZ010000290.1:0-2727 GCA_036379275.1 Acidiphilium sp.
CAACGCCAGGCCCCCGCGCCTTCCCGCTCCTCGACCCCGACCCGCCGGATCGAACCCCGACTGGATTGATTGTCTGACTCTCGGGCAAAGTCAGGGCTCCGAACCGCGCATTTTCTATTGACATGCAATCTGCATGTTCCCATGCTTTAAGCATTAACGCGATGATCCAGATCCGCAATGTCCCCGAGGCGCTGCATCGCTGTCTCAAATCGCGCGCTGCCCTGGCCGGCATGTCGCTGTCCGAATATCTGCTCGGCGAAATTCGCCATGTGGCGGAACGCCCGACGATCGACGAGTTGCGGGCGCGTCTGCACAGCCGGGCGGAAACGACCCCCGCCGTTCGGCCGGCCGACGCTATCCGCACCGAACGCGACAGATCGTGACCGTCGATCCGTGATCGTCGTCGATGCCTCGGCCCTGCTCGAAGTCCTTCTTCGCACCCCGGCCGCCGGAACCGTGGAAGAGCGGTTGTTCGCCCCCGGTCAGACGCTCCACGCCCCGCATCTGATCGACGTGGAGGCCGCCCAGGTGATCCGCCGCTATGCCGCGACCGGGGATATCGACGATGAACGCGGCCGGCTCGCCCTCGCCGATCTCGCGGACTTTCCCTTGCGGAAATATCCACACGATATTCTGCTCCCGCGCATCTGGGCGCTACGGAACAACCTGACCGCCTACGACGCTGCCTATGTCGCGCTCGCCGAGGCACTCGACGCGCCCTTGCTCACGCGCGACCGGCGCATGGCCGCGGCCGCCGGTCATCGCGCCCGGATCGAACTGGCGTGACCTTCAGTGCCCGATCGGCGCGGGTTCCGTCTCCACCGTCTCGCGGAGCGGAACGTCCTCGACCTTGAGGGTGATGACCAGCGCGAGGATCGCGAATCCCGCCGCGATCAGAAAGGCGAGGTGAAACGCCGCCGGCAGCGCCGGGTTGGTTGCCACGCCCTGCCCGTGTCCCGCGCCTTGGCCGAGCATCGAGATATCGCTGCCGAGGCTGAGCGCCAGCGCCGCCCCGGCGAAGGTGGCGCCGAACGCCCCGCCCATCGCGCGCAGCAGAAGCAGGGTCGCGGTCGCGGCGCCGACATCGGGGCGCGACGCCGCGTTCTGCACCGCGACCAGACAGGACGGCAAAACGAACCCGATGCCGATGCCGAGCGCGAAGCAGGTGAACACAACGAACAGAAGCGGCGCGGTTGCCGGCATCAGGCCAAGGGCCAGAAATCCGACGGCGGTCACCGTGGTGCCGGCAAGAATCAGCCCCCGGGTGCGGCCGATTTTCCGCGCCCACTGGCCGGCAGTGTAGGAGCCGATCGTGGTCGAGATCAGGAACGGCATGATCTCCCAGCCGGACTGCGCGGCATTGGCGTGAAACACCAGTTGAAACAGCAGCGGCAGGAGAAAGATCGCCGCGAACATCACCAGCGCCACGAGAAACCCGATCAGCACCAGCCGGTTGAACGTACCTGAGAAGAACAGCCGCATCGGCAGAAGCGGCACCGGCGCGCGATGCTCCTGGCGCCAGAGGATCGCGGTGAGGATGCAGCCTGCGGCGAACGCGCCGAGCACCGGGGCCGACAGCCATGGATACGTATGCCCGCCCCAGGTCAGGCCGAGCAGAAAGGCGGTGACCGCGCCGGTGAGCAGGGCCGCGCCGAAATAGTCGACCCGCCCGTCACCCTTCACCGGCCTAAGCTGGCGCAGGCCGATCTGGCTCAGCACAAGGGCGGCGATGCCGAGCGGCAGGTTGAACCAGAAAATCCAGCGCCAGGTCAGATGATCGGTGACCCAGCCGCCGATCACCGGCCCGGCGGTGGAGGCAACCCCCCAGGTTCCGGCGGTGTAACCCTGATATTTCCCGCGCTCGCGCGGCGACACCACGTCGGCGATCGCGGCCTGGGCGATCGCGAGCAACCCGCCGCCGCCCACCCCCTGAAGCGCGCGCCCGGCGATCAGCACCGGCAGGTTGGGGGCAACGGCACACAGGCAGGACGCCGCGACGAACAGGATGATCGACGGGATCAGGGTCTTGCTCCGGCCGAACTGGTCGGACAGCCGGCCATAGAGCGGGGTGGTCGCGGTCGAGGTGAGCAGGTAGGCGGTGACGACCCAGGAGATATGGGCGAAGCCGTGAAGGTTCTCGGCCATCGCCGGAACCGCGGGAATCACCACGGTCTGGTCGATCGCGGCGAGCATCATGCAGAGCAGGATGCCGGTGATGACCTGAAGCCGCTGCCGATGTGTGTATTCCATGCCGCCCGAAATTCCCGGAAACTTCACGCCGAAACCCCATATCATCGCGAAACCGCGATCGGGCAACGGTCCTGTGTTTATAAAATCAGGGCAGCAGATCTGCCATGTGATCCTGCGTGACGGACGGGTTTGCGCCGTGCGCTCCCGTGCCTTACCGTATGGGGAAACCTTCTTCTTTCCGAAAGTCTGCTCTCATGCCGCTCAGCCCAGCCGACCCCCGCGAGCTTCTTCACCTGCGCGATATCGCCCTGCGCGGCTTTCTGCGCGCGGACGGGATGCTCGATATCGAGGCGGAACTTGCCGACACCAAAACCTACGGCTTCCCGAACCGCGATCGCGGCCGGATCGAGCCGGGCGACCGGCTGCATGGCATGGCGCTTCGCCTCACCGTCGATCAGACCCTCACCGTGCGGAAGGCCGAAGCGGTCATGGACGCGACGCCGCACGCGATCTGCCCCGGCGTCGCGCCGAATTTCG
>DASVGZ010000291.1:0-3769 GCA_036379275.1 Acidiphilium sp.
TGGAATTTTTCATCCGGCGGTACGGCGAATTACGATTCGTCGACCCACATCCTGAACGTCAGCATTGGCAGCGCAACCCACATCCAGACCCTGTCCGGCGATTACACCGGCGAGTATTTCCATCTGGCGTCCGATTCTCACGGCGGCACCGACATCACGGTGGACGGCACGCCCTGCTACTGCCGAGGCACCCTGATCCTCACCGATCGCGGCGAGGTTCCGGTCGAAAATCTCGAAATCGGCGATAATCTGATCACCGCCTCCGGCGAATCCCGGCCGCTCAAATGGATCGGGCGTCGCAGCTATTCGGGAAGGTTCGCGTCCCACAACCGCGATGTCCTGCCGGTCACCATCAAGGCCGGCGCGCTGGACGGTGCATTGCCGAAGCGCGACCTGTCCGTCTCGCCGCTGCACGCGATGTTTATCGACGACGTGCTGATCCCCGCCTTCCTTCTGGTCAACGGTACCTCCATCGTTCAGGCCGAACGGGTCGAGACGGTGGAGTATTTCCATCTCGAACTCGAAACCCACGATGTCATCATCGCCGAAGGTGCATTGTCGGAAAGCTTCGTCGATGACGACAGCAGGGGCATGTTCCACAATGCAAAAACCTACGACACCCTCTACCCTGATGCCCCGCGCATCCCGGCACGCTACTGCGCCCCGCGCGTCGAGGACGGCGAACTTCTGGAGGCCATCCGCAACCGCCTGATCCACCGCGCGGGTCAGAAACACGCGGCGTAAACGCCAATGCGGTCGGCAATCTGACGGGCAGAGCGCCGCCAGATTGCCGCCGGAGTAGAATTTACAGGCCGGTTATCCGGCCTGCATCTTGTGAAGCTGCTTCTTCATCGCCTCCAGCAGCGCGGAAACCTGGCCGCCATTGTCGCTGATCACCGAGCCGTAGTCGGACCGCTCGGTCACCCGAAGCGAAGTCCCCTCCACCACCACATCGACGATTTTCGGCGCGCCGCCCACCTCGTCCACCACCCACTGCACATGGGCCGGCGTCTGCCCGGGGCGGGTCACCACGGTGTTCACCATCTCGCCTTCGGGCCCGGTCTGCACCTGGCCGACCGTGAAGGTCACGCCGTGATAGGCCCGGATCTGGGTGGTGATGTTATAGGCCAGCAGGTGATGGAACAGGCCCATGTATTCGCTGCGCTGGTCCGGCGTCGCCACCCGCCAGTAGCGGCCCAGCACGAACTTGCCGATCTGGTCGACCGCGACGATGTTGTTCACAAGGCCGCGCAGATTGGTGGCTTTCTGGCTGTCCGACCCCGGCCCGTTGACGATCGAGACCAGCTTGTTGCCCGAATCCTGGATGAATTGCTTTGCAGCCGGCGCTGCCGGCGCGGCGGCGATCGCCGCCGGCGTCACCGCCAGGGCAGGCAGCAGGGCGAACGCGCCGAGCAGGACGCGGCGAAAATAAGCAGTCATGAAACAAACCCCTTTATTGTTGGCCGTACTCTCGCGGCTTCATCCGCGCCCGCACCGAAGCCGGATACCAGGCCGGCGGGGTCACGATGTCGCGCCGGTCGATTGTCTTCAATTGTGCGGCACGATGTTGGCGATAAAGGCTCCGGAATGTGGCATAAGGGTCGAGCGCGGTCGCCTTGATGTTGGAAATCGCACCGTTCAGTTGGGCGCGGGTGTTCACGAGATTCAGCGCGGTGCTGGAATAGCCGAAAATTCTCAGCCCGGTCGAAGGCGGCGCCGCCGCGGTCGGCGTCAGGATGAAGCTCGCCGGAATATCGGTCGCATCCCGCGCGCCGGAGGGGCCGAACAGCGGCAAATAGAGATACGGCCCCGCCGGCACGCCGTACCCGGCGAGAGTCAGGCCGAGATCGGTATAGACCGGCTTGTAGCCGAGCGATCCCGCCGGGTCGAAAATCCCGCCGATGCCCACCGTGGAATTGACCAGAAACCGCACCAGCATGGTGCCGGCGTCGCGCGGCTTGCCCGCCGCCATGAAATAGACGATCTGCCCCGGCGCCTTCATGTTGCTCATGAAATCGGAGACATGTTCGCGCATCCCCTGCGTGGTCACGTCGATATAGCCGAGCGCGATCGGCTTCATCACATAGGTGTCGAGCGTGTCGTTGAAGCGGTAGAACGCCTTGTTCATCGGCTTCAGCGGATCGTTCTGCTGCTCGTAGGCCTGATACGCGGCCTGATTGGTCTTCGGCGGCGGCGTCGCGCAGCCTGCGAGCAGGCCGGCCGCGGCCACCACCGGAAGTATCGTTCTGATCGCGATGCTCATGGGCCTCCTTCATCGACCCCGGAGACCACGGAGCCGCCTTCCTTTGCTGCGGCCTGCCGCAACCGTTGCGGCACGGCAACCCCCGCACCCGGCCCGATGACGGACCGGAAGCGAGACGCTATGTAGCGCATGGGCGGTGGCGATCAACCGCATGGCCGGCGACAGCCTGCCCCCGCCTCGCCGGCCTTGCCTCGCAAGACACTAGCTGGCACGACATTTTCGAGGAGAATCTTCCCGATGAGTCACGACCCGCCACGCGCCGCCCCCCGCGCCGCTCTGGAACGCTGGCTGTCCGGCCCGCGCATCGAGCCCCTGCCGGCCCGCGGCCCGCGCGCGCCGGCGCCCTCGGTGTCCTTCGAGTTCTTCCCGCCGAAGACCGAGGCACTGGAAACCCAGCTCTGGGCCTGCATCCGCCGGCTGGAACCGCTCGGCCCGCGCTTCGTCTCGGTCACCTACGGCGCCGGCGGCACGACCCAGGAACGCACCCACGCGACCGTGCTTCGCCTGGTGCGGGAAACCGCTCTGATTCCGGCGGCCCACCTCACCTGCGTCGGCGCCTCGCGCGGCGAGGTCGACGATGTCGCCCGCCGCTACTGGGATGCCGGGGTGCGCCACATCGTCGCCCTGCGCGGCGATCCGCCGGGCGGCGCGGCCTACACACCGCACCCGGACGGCTACGCCTGGGCCGCCGACCTGGTCGCCGGGCTCAAGCGGATCGGCGATTTCGACATCTCGGTCGCCGCCTACCCGGAAACCCACCCCCAGGCCACCAGCCCCGAAGCCGATCTCGACAACCTGAAGCGCAAGCTCGATGCCGGGGCCAGCCGGGCGATCACCCAGGTCTTCTTCGAAACCGGCGTCTATCTCGACTTTCTCGACCGCGCGCTCGCCGCCGGCATCACCGCACCGATCATCCCGGGCATCATGCCGGTCTCGAACTTCGCCCAGGCCAAACGGATGAGCGAGATGGGCGGCACATCGGTTCCGGCCTGGATGGGCGGGATGTTCGCCGGCCTCGACGACGATGCCGAAACCCGCCGCATGGTCGCGGCCAGCATCGCCGCCGAACAGGTCCGCACTCTCCAGGCCAACGGTATCGACGAATTCCATTTCTACACGCTGAACCGCGCCGATCTCACCTACGCGATCGCCCGGATTCTCGGGGTGAAGCCGGCTTCGTGAGCGGATATCTCGACCGTCTCAACACGGCCCAGCGCGAGGCCGTCGAAACCGTCGACGGCCCGGTTCTCGTGCTGGCCGGCGCCGGCACCGGCAAAACTCGCGTGCTCACCACCCGCTTCGCCCATATCCTGCTCACCCGCCGCGCCTTCCCGAGCCAGATTCTCGCCGTCACCTTCACCAACAAGGCGGCGCGGGAGATGCGCGAGCGGGTCGCCACCCTGCTCGGCCAGCCGGTCGAGGGACTCTGGCTCGGCACCTTCCACGCCCTTGCCGCACGGATGCTGCGCCGCCACGCCCCGCTGGTCGACCGCACCGCGAATTTCT
>DASVGZ010000292.1:0-4143 GCA_036379275.1 Acidiphilium sp.
GCCTGCGCATCGCCATGGCGCTTTGTGACGATCTGGACCCCGAACGGCATTCCGTCGGCATCAATGCCCAGCGGCAGGGACAGTGACGGATGCCCGGCGATGGTGACCGCATAGGCGAGGGCGAGCCAGTGGAAATAGGATCGGGTCGCCACACCGTCGATCTCGGTCGGGAACAGCTCGGCCCAGGGGCGCGGCTGGATGGTGACCGAGGGCGCGATCAGCACGTCGTACCGGGTGAAGAAGCTTTGCCAGCGCTGGTAATACCCGGTCTGCGCCATCATCGCGCGGGCGACATCCTCTGCGGTGAGGCGCAACCCGTCCTCGACATTGGCGCGCACATTCGGGCCGAGCCGATCCGGCGTGTTGCGGAACGCCACACCGAACGCGGCGAGAAAATTCACCGCGCGCAGGGTGGCAAAAATCTCGTCGGCGTCCGAACAGTCCGGCGTCGCCTCCTCGATCGTGCCGAACAGCGGCGCGAGCCGGGCGATCCGGTCGGCGAACAGGGCCCTCGTCGCGCGTGAGGTCGGGGCGAACCCGAAATCCGGCGTAAACGCGGCGCGCAGCGTGCCCGGGTCGGTTTTTTGCTCCGCGAACGGCGCGGTGGGCGTGGACAGCATGTCGCGCGGGTCGTGGGTGGCGATCGCGCCGAGCAGAAGCGCGAGATCGGGCACGGTGCGCGCCATCGGGCCGAGAACGCCGAGGCCGGACGCGCCGATCAGCCGCTTTTCCGCCGGCACCAGACCGGGCGAGGGCCGCATCCCGACGATGCCGCAGAATCCCGCCGGGTTGCGCAGGCTGCCGCCCATGTCCGACCCGGTGGCAAGCGGCACCATCCCGGTCGCGAGCGCGACCGCCGAGCCGCCCGAGGAACCGGCACAGGATTTCGCCGGATCGAACGGATTGCCGGTCGCGCCGTAGACCAGATTGCGGGTGTTGGCGCCCGCGCCGAACTCCGGCGTGTTGGTCTTGCCGAGAACGATGCCGCCCGCGCGCCGCACATCGGCAACCATGGCCTGATCGGCGCGCGGCACATGGTTGCGGAACATCACGCTGCCATAGGTGGTGCGCAGCCCTTCGGTATCGTCCAGATCCTTGATCCCGACCGGCAGCCCGTGCAGCGCGCCGAGCGCGCCGCCGGCCATCACCGCCGCTTCCGCGTCCCTCGCCGAAGCGCGGGCACGGTCGAAATCCCGCGCCACCATCGCGTTCACTGCCGGATCGACCGCCTCGATCCGCGCGATGCAGCTTTCCACCAGCTCCACCGGCGACAATCGCTTCGCCCCGATCAGGCGGCGCGCCTCAGTGGCGGACAGATCACACGGTTCGGTCATGAACGGCTCCGCTTGTGGGTGATTCAGGGAAGGCCAAGGGGCTTTGCCCCTTGGAACCCCACTAAGGGCTCAGCCCTTAGAACCGGTACTGGGCGTTTGTCCGATGGGGGCATTGCAAGATCGAGGAGACTTCCGGTCCCCATCGGACAAACGCCAAAATCGTGGATTCCAAAGGCTCTGCCTTTGGCGGGGTCCAGGGGCGGGGAGCCCCTGGGTTTTTCCCCTCAATACCCAAGAGCGCAGCCATCCTTGCGCGGGTCGGAGCCGCCGACCAGAACGCCGCGTGCGTGGTCGATGAAGATGGCCTGGCCGCCGCCATGCGGGCGTTCGGGCGCGCCGAGCCGGTGGCCGCGGGCGATCAGGCCGTCGATGGTGGCTTGCGGGAAGCCGCGTTCGAGTTCGGTCAGCCCGTCATGGATGAAGGCGCGGCGCAGATCGAGCGATTCCTGGATATCCAGCCCATAATGACGAAGATTGGTGAGGAACCAGGACTGGCCCATCGGCTGGTAGTGGCCGCCCATCACGCCGAACGGCATGATCGCGCGGTCGCCTTCGGTGGCCATGGCGGGGATGATGGTGTGCATCGGCCGTTTGCGCGGAGCGATGCAATTGGGGTGGCCACGCCGGAACGAGAAGCCGAGGCCGCGATTCTGCAGGAACACACCGGTGCCGGGGGCGAGAATGCCGGAACCGAAGCTCTCGAAGGTGGAGTTGATGAAGGAGCAGGCGTTGCCCTCCGCATCGACGACGCAAAGATACACGGTGTCGCGGTGGATCGGCAGAAGGGCTTCGCCGGCGCGGGGCAGGTTCTCGATCATCCGGTCGTCCCGGATGAGATCCCGCAGCGAGGCCAGATACCCGTCGCTGAGCAGGTGATCGACCGGAACCGCCGACTGGTCGGGGTCGGCGAGCAGGGCGTCGCGGTCACGGTAGACGAGGCGGGCGGCTTCGAGATGCCGGTGGACGCGAACCGGGCCGAGCGCACCGTCCGGCGCCGGGCCGAAGCCTTCCAGAATCCCGAGCAGCATGAGGGCGAGCAGGCCGGACCCGTTGGGCGGGCATTCCCAGACGGTCATGCCGTCGAAGTCGCGTCGGATCGGGGTGACGAATTTGGCGGCGGTGCGGCCTTCGGCGAAATCGGCCTCGGTGTGCAGGCCGCCGCGCGCGCGGAGTTCGCCGACCATGGCGGCGGCGATCGGGCCTTCGTAGAAGGCGCGGGAACCGTCTTTGGCGATGGCGCGCAGGGTGCGGGCCAGTTCCGGCTGATGGATCACCGTGCCCGGAGCGGGCGCCTTGCCGCCGGGCAGAAACTGGGTGGCGCCGGTCTTGCGGAGTTTTTCGGCGGCGATCGCCCAGTCGAACGCGACGCGGGAATGCACCGGGAAGCCGGCTTCGGCATACTGGATCGCGGGCGCGAGCGCATCGGCGAGGCTGCGCCTGCCATGTGCGGCGAGCAGGGTTTCCCAGGCCGAGATCGCGCCGGGCACGGTGACCGCGTGCGGCGAGGTCTGGTCGAGTTCGGTGATCCCTTTGGTTTCGAAATAGTCGATCGTGGCGGCGGCGGGCGCGCGGCCGGAACCGTTGATCGCGATGACCTCGGGCGACCCCGCCTTCTTGTAGAGACAGAAGCAGTCGCCGCCGATGCCGGTGGATTGCGGTTCGACCACCGCGAGAGTGGCGGAGGCGGTTACGGCGGCGTCGAGCGCGTTGCCGCCGGCGCGCAGCGCGTCGAGAGCGGCGAGGGTGGCCGCGGGCATCGAGGTCGCGGCCATGGCGTTTCCGGCGAAAACGGGGCTGCGGCCGGGAAGGTGGAAATCGCGCAAGATACGTGCCTCCTGTCTGGTTATCGGCAGGGTCGCACCCTCCGGCGCGTAATACAATCCACATGCAATACAATCTACACGGGGCGGGTATGTGGTCTGCCGGCTCGCTGTGCGTGCGCGTCGCGCGGTCGTCGGTCGGAGCCTCCGATCTGGGCCGCCGATCGAAACTGCCGATTGACAATCGCGCGAAGCTGGCCAATCGGGACGCATGAGCAGCGAGTCCATTTCCTGGGCCGAGTTCGAGCGGGTCGACATCCGGGTCGGCACCATCGTCGACGCCAAACCGTTTCCCGAGGCGCGCAAGCCGGCGATCAAGCTGTGGATCGATTTCGGCGCCGGGATCGGGGTGAAGCGCTCCTCGGCGCAGATCACGGCGCATTACACCCCGGACACGCTGATCGGCCGGCAGGTCTGCGCGGTGGTGAATTTCCCGCCGCGCCAGATCGGGCCGTTCATGTCCGAGGTGCTGACGCTGGGAATGCCGGATCCGGATGCGGCGGTGGTTCTGGTCCGGCCCGATTTCGCGATACCCGACGGAGGAAGATTGTTCTGATGGCGCAGTATTATTACACGGTGTCGTGGGACCAGTTGCACCGCGATTCCAAGGCGCTGGCGTGGCGGCTGATCGGGCTCCGGCCGTTCGCCGGCATCGTCGCGATCACCCGGGGCGGGCTGATCCCGGCGGCGATCGTCGCACGCGAGATGGAATGCCGCCTGATCGAGACGGTCTCGGTCGTGACCTATGACGAGGAAAAGCGCGGCGAGCCGGTGGTGACCAAGCCGCCCGTGGCGGCGGGCGACGGCGAGGGATTCCTGATCGTCGACGATCTCGTCGATACCGGGGCAACCGCGCGAACGGTGCGCGCCCTTCTGCCGCGCGCGCATTTCGCGACCGTCTATGCCAAGCCGGCGGGCAAGGCGGTGGTGGACACGTTCATCACCGAGGTCTCGCAGGATACCTGGATCCTGTTCCCGTGGGACACCGA
>DASVGZ010000293.1:0-2989 GCA_036379275.1 Acidiphilium sp.
GTCCATCTGCGGAAAGATGGATCACGTCGCTTCGCTCGTGATGACGAGTACGGCGGAGCTTGGCGCGCGGTCGGACCGGAGTGATTAGCGCCGGAACGCGGGCTTCGGGACGGTCGGCGGTCGCGGAGGCCATGCGGTCGGCATGGATGGCGCGGACCTGCTCGGCAAGGTCGCGCAGGGTTTGAACGGACCGGGCGAGTTGCCTTGCATTGGACGCACCGGTTCCGCTCCAGACGCCGATAATGGCGCAGAGGGTTTCGATGAGGCGGATCAGCGCCTCGATAGTCCGGGTCGGGGAAGGTGCGTCCGAATTCATGAACGAAATATGAACATTTTCGCGACGATTGTCAATAGTGAAGGTAACATATAGTTAGAAATTATGGATTGCTTCCGCCGGGCAAGCCCGGCGTCGCAATGACGGGTAGTTAGGGAGGTGGTCAGCCTTCACGGGCATGAGTGGCGAAGGCGTTCAGTTTCGCCATGGTTTCGTCGAACCGGCCTTCCGCTTCGGCAAAGCGCAGGAAACGCACCTGTTCGACAAGGATTTCGGGCGGGGTCGGGTTTTGGGCGAACAGGCGCATCACATCGTCGGCGAACGCATCGAGCGGCATGTAGCCGGGGCGGTTTTCCTGACCGAGGGTGAGGCCGGTCTGCACGGCCGGAGGCGCGAGTTCGATGATTTCGACCTTGCCGCGCAGCGTTTCACGCAATGCGACCGTCCAGGAATGGATGGCTGCCTTGGTGGCATTGTAGCTCGGTGTGACGAGAAGCGGAACGAAGGCAAGGCCGGACGTGACGTTGACGATCGCCGAATCCGGCTGGTTGGTCAGGTGGTCGATCAGGGCGTTAATGAGCCGGATCGGGCCAAGAAGGTTGGTGTTGATGGTTGCCTCGGTGTCGGCGAGGTCGCGCACGCGGTCAAGCGCCTCGAAACGCATGATGCCGGCGTTATTGACGAGCACGTTGACCGAAGGATGTGCCGCGAGCAGCCGGTTTGTGAAGTCGGCCACGCCTTCGGCGGTTTCGATGTCGAGTGTGAGAGCGTGCATGTTCGCCCGGCCGGCGATCGCGCGGTCGAGCGCCGCACGCCGGCGCCCGGCGACGATCACGGTATTGCCCCGATCGTGGAAGCGGTGCGCGAGGGCTTCGCCGATGCCCGAACCGCCGCCGGTGATCAGGATGGTATTGCCGGTCTGTTTCATGGGGATTGTCCTTCGTTTGTTGCCTGCAATCTGGTCCGGCCGTTGTCAAATGGAAAGAAGGCACCCAAAATATCCATACTTACCTGAAAGAGAGTATTGAGATGTCGAAACAGTCCCCTTCGGAAGCAACCGTCGTCATGACGCGGCACGGTGCGGAGGTGTGTCCGCCCGCCGACCCGAGGGTGGAGGCTCTGGTTAACGACCTGATCGGCCGGGTGGCCGACAAATGGACGATGATCACCCTCGAGGTGCTGGCCGAGCACGGGGAGTTGCGGTTTTCGCGGATCGCCCGGCTGGTTCAGGGCGTCAGCCAGAAGATGCTGACCCAGACCTTGCGGCAGATGGAGCGCGACGGGATGGTGGTGCGCACCGTCCACGCCGCGGTTCCGCCGCGCGTCGATTATCGGCTGACGGAACTGGGGCTGAGCCTCGGCGAGGCGTTTTGCAGTGTGTGGCTCTGGGCGGAGGAAAATCTGGTCCGGGTGGAGACCGCGCGGGCTGCGTTCGACGCGAGGGGGAAGTGAAGGGGGGCGCGATCCTGCTGTGGCGATCGAAGCCGCGTCGTCAGACTTCGTGCCGGGCCGGATCGGGTCTGTCGATCAGGACGGCGAGTTTTTCGATCCGTTCCGCGGTTTGAGGCAAGCCTGCTTTTCGCAGCGAGGCGGTGTAATCGTTCAGAGTGAGCTGAGGGTCGACGTAGTGGCTGAAATCCTCAGCAACTGCTTTGGCGAAGGTTACAGGCGAAAGATTTTCGACATCGAGAATGAACCGGTCGGGGTGAACGGCATGGAGGCCGTATCGTTCGACGATCCTGGCAGGGAAATCGTCCAGATTGAACGTCACGATGCAACTTGCCTTGCCAACGATTGCGGCGGCGAGGATGTGATTGTCGTTCGGGTCCGGCAGGCCCATGCAGGGGATCAGCGGTTCGTATCCGGTGACTAGACAATCGAGGATCGCATTGTTCATTGACTGGCGGATTTTGTCGATCTTGTCCGAGGCGATGTCGGGCCGGTTTGCTTTCAGGTTTCTGATCCACTCGTCGTGAACCCGGTCGCTCCATCGTGCCCGGAATTGTTTGGTCTGGGCCAGATAGAGAAGCAGGCTGCGCAATCTGGCACCGTAGAAGACATTGGCGTCGAAGAATGCCGTGAAAGTGGAGATCACGTTATTCCAGGCCGAGATCGCGTGTTACGTCCGCCATTTCGGCCAGCGCGGCTTTCTGTTTGACCATTGCCTTCTGCTCGTAGGCGATGAGATCGCCGAAGCGCACGCGCCGATGCCGGCCGACCAGATGGGCCTTGAGCTTTCCATCGTCGATCTGCCGGGTGAGAAACGGCCGGGAGACATTCAGATAATCGGCCGCTTGCTGGGTGGTGAGATCGGCGTCGTGCGGCAGAACCGAGAACGGGCGCCGCGCCGCCATGGTTTCCAGAATGCGCAGGATGAGCTGGACCGCGCGGGCCGGCAAAGGCACGACGATATTCGGCGCTTCCCGCAATACGAGCTGCACATCTTCTCCGGTCGAGGCGATCGGGGCGAGGGTATCGGCTGCGACTTTTGCGATTGCCGCCTCGCTGTCGTCAGCGATGACGGGATCGACCTGATCGAGCAGGGCAAGCATGGTAACCTCCTTGACCTGATATCAGCGAAGTGACGCTACATCCGGAACTTAGGGACTAAACGAAATAAACGCAATATACGAAACCGCAATCCAGCCCATATTTATGGGTCTGGCCGGATAAAAGATGGCCCCGCCTTACACATCCAGTTCGCCGGCGGTGGCG
>DASVGZ010000294.1:0-5337 GCA_036379275.1 Acidiphilium sp.
GCGTCTATCAGAAGATCAGCAAGAAATACTTCACCTTCAACATCTACGGCGACTGATCGGCTGCCGGCGGCGGGTATGGCAAAGAGAAGATCGGACAGGAACAGGACATGAAAAGATTTCTGAAAATTCTGGCGGTTCTGATTTTTGCCGTTCCGCTCGCCGGCATGGTCCATGGCGCGAAGGCGGCGCAGTCCGATACGGTGAAGGTCGGTATCGCGTCCGAACCCTATCCGCCGTTCAGCGAACTCGATGCGGCGGGGCACTGGACCGGCTGGGAAATCCAGATCATGCACGCGGTCTGCAAGGCGGCCGATCTGCACTGTGTGATTGTCCCTCTCGCCTGGAGCGGTATCATTCCGGCGCTTCAGGCCGGCAAGATCGACATGATTTTCAATTCGATGTCGATCACGCCGGCGCGCGAGAAGGAAATTTCCTTTTCCAACAAATACTACGGCATGCCGCCGCTCGTGATCATTGGGCCGAAAAGTGAGGCCTTCAAGCCGACGGCTGACGGGTTGAAGGGCAAGATCCTCGGCGTTCAGGTCTCCACCATATCCGAAACCTACGCCAGGAAGCATTTTCCGAATGTGCAGATGAAGGTTTACCAGACACAGGATGAGGTGAATCAGGATCTTGTCGATGGCCGGATCGACGGCGATCTCGTCAATGCCGTGATGGCGCAGGAGTTTCTGAAAACGGCGCAAGGCAAGACCTGCTGCGTTTCGGAAGGCGATGTCGCGCCCGATCCGGCGGTTCTGGGCAAGGGCGTCGGCGCGGGGATTCGCAAGAACGATGCCACGCTGAGGAACAAAATCAACGTGGCAATCGCGAAAATCCGTGCCGACGGCGTCTATCAGAAGATCAGCAGGAAATACTTCGACTTCGACATTTACGGCAGTTGAGCGGAGCGCCGGCATCACCATGGGTATCGACTGGGGATTGCTTGCGGTTTCTCCACCCGGCTGGGGCGGATTGCTTCTCAGGGGGCTGCTCACCACCCTTGAGATCGCGATCGGCGGCTATCTGCTCGGCCTCATAATCGGGATCGGCGGCGCGTTCGGAAAGCTCTACGGCGGGGCGGTGTCACGCGATCTTCTCGAATGTTACACGACGATCGTGCGCGCCGTTCCGGAACTGGTTCTGATCGTCCTGCTCTATTACGCGGGCACCGATCTCCTGAACCGCGCGATGGCCGTGTTTGGCCACGGTGCAGTGAACATCAACGGGCTGGTCGCTGGTATTCTGGTGATCGGCATCGTGCAGGGTGCCTATTCGACCGAGGTTCTGCGCGGCGCGATCAAGGCGGTGCCGTATGGCGAGATCGAGGCGGCGCGTGCTTACGGCATGTCGCCGCTGCTTGCGCTTCGACGCATCACGCTGCCGGCGATGATCCCTCATGCGATCGCGGGGCTCGCCAATCTCTGGATGATCACGACCAAGGATACCGCGCTGCTCGCGGTGGTCGGCTTCACCGAACTGACTCTCGCGACCAAGGAAGCGGGCGGTGCGACCAAGGCCTATATGTTGTTCTTCTGTGCGGCAGGGCTGCTCTATCTTCTGGTATCGCTGATTTCCAATCAGGGGTTCAACGCCATCGAGCGGCGGGCGCGCCGCGGGATGCGGGACGTGTAGCCGATGACCGCGGAGATTCTCGATATCGAGCCGGGTGCGGCGAGACCGGCCGGACTCGTGGAGCCGGACGGAGCCAGGTCGTGGTTCCAGCCGCACCGCATCGTCCTGATCCTGATTGCCGTCGGGCTGGTTCTTCTGATGGCCTTCACGATGCGCTGGGACTGGCTGCCGCATTATGCCGGGCAGCTCTGTCTCGGGCTGTGGCGCACGGTCTGGCTTCTGGTTGCCTCGGTGGTCATCGGGTTCGCGTTCGCGGTTCCGCTGGGGCTGGTGCAGGTGACCGGGCCGTGGTTTCTGGCAGCCCCCGCGCGCGGCTTTTGCTCGCTGATTCGTGGCACGCCGCTGCTGTTGCAGCTCTGGCTGCTGTATTTCGGTCTCGGGTCGCTGTTTCCGCATTTCCCGGAAATCCGCGACAGCGTGTTCTGGCCGTATCTGCGTCAGGCCTGGCCCTATGCTCTGTTCGCGCTGACCATGTCGTTCGCCGGGTATGAGGGCGAGGTGATGCGCGGCGCGTTCGCGGGGGTGCCGCGCGGCGAACTCGAGGCGGCGCGCGCTTTCGGCATGAGCCGGTTCACAGCACTTCATCGCATCTGGCTGCCGCGTGCCTTTTATCGGGTTCTGCCGACCCTGGGCGGCGAGGTGATTCTTCAGCTCAAGGCGACACCTCTGGTCGCGACCATCACGGTGGTCGATATTTACGGTGTGATCTCGCATGTCCGGCAGGATACCTATCTCACCTATGGGCCTTTGCTGTTTCTGGCATTCGTCTATATGGCGTTGACCGGAATTCTCGTTGTGCTGGTGCGCTTTCTGGAAAAGCGCGTTCCGGTTCCCGGAGGCTGACCATGAGTCAAACCGTTCTGACCGATACCGACATCGCCGAACTCACGGCCATGCGGCGCACGCTTCATGCCAATCCCGAACTCGGGCTCGAGGAGGCATGGACCTCCGATTTCGTCGCGCGGGAACTGGAACGGCTCGGCTATGCGGTGCATCGCGGGCTGGCGCGGACCGGTGTGGTCGCGACCCTGAGGCAGGGCGGCGGCAACCGGGCGATCGGCCTGCGCGCCGATATGGATGCGCTGCCGATCATGGAGGAAACCGGGTGCGAGTATCGGAGTCAAAAGCCCGGGCTGATGCACGCCTGCGGCCATGACGGTCATACCACCATGCTGCTCGGCGCCGCGCGGGCGATTGCCGCACGGCGCAAATTCGACGGCACCGTTCATCTGATTTTCCAGCCGGCGGAGGAGAATGTCGGCGGTGGAAGGATGATGGTCGAGGAAGGGTTGTTCGAGAAATTCCCGTGCGATGCGGTATTCGCGCTGCATAACGAGCCGTCTTTGCCGTTCGGCCAGTTCGCCCTGCGCGAGGGGCCGATCATGGCGGCGGTCGACGAGGCGGTGATTACCGTCGAGGGGCGCGGCGGGCATGGCGCGGAACCGCAGAAAACCGCCGATCCGGTGGTCGCGGCGGCGAGCATCGTCATGGCGCTGCAAACGATTGTCTCGCGCAACATCCATCCGCTGGAACCTGCGGTGATCACGGTCGGCGCGATTCATGGCGGTTCGGCCAGCAATATCATTCCCGGACGGGTGGAGCTGACCGTCGGCATCCGCTCGTTCGATGCCGGAACAAGGGATTTCCTTGAACGCCGGATTACCGAAATCGCCAGGTTTCAGGCCGAGAGCTACGGGATGGCCGCGAAGGTCGATTATCGGCGCAGCTACGATGCGACGATCAATGACGTGGAGCAGACCGATTATCTTCGTGCGCGGGCGCGGGATTTCGCGGGCGCGGAGAACGTGGTCGACCTCGCGCGGCCGTTCATGGGCAGCGAGGATTTTGCCTATATGCTCGCGGCCCGGCCCGGTTCGTATTTTTTCCTCGGTACGGCCTCGGGGAAGGGTGACAGGCCGCTGCATCATCCGGCGTATGATTTCAACGATGAGATCCTGCCGGTCGGCGCGGGGTTCTGGACCGGACTGGTCGAGGATTTCCTGAAGCCGGCGTGACCCCGGTGGGGTTCGAGCTTCGGCATCTGCGCGCCTTCGTCCAGCTTGCCGGAACGCGGCATTTCGGCCTTGCCGCCGAGGCGCTGGGCATCACCCAGCCGGCCTTGAGCCAGACGATCAAGGCGCTGGAGGACTGGCTCGGCGTCCGGCTGTTCGACCGCGGGCAGAGGCGGGTGACGCTGACCGCCGCGGGGTCGCTGTTCCTGACCGAGGCGCGGCGCACCCTTGAGCAGGCCGGGCGCGCCGAGCATGTCGGCAGGCGGGCCGGGCGCGGCCAGGCCGGGCTGGTGGAAATCGGCTATGTCGGCTCGGCGGCGTTCAGTCCGGTGTTTGCCGGGATCATCGGCGGTTTCCGGGAGGCGAATTCGGAAATCGTGCTGCGCCTGACCCAGCTTCCATCGGTTGTTCTGGTCGAGCGGATCGCGCAGGGAAGCCTCGATTGCGGGTTTCTGCGCACGCCACTGCCGGCGCTGCCGCGCGGGGTGTTCACCCGGATTCTGGCGCGCGAGATGTTGGTTGTCGCGATGCCGGAAGCGCATCGGATGGCTTCGGCTGCCCGGTGCCGGATTGCGGATCTGGCCGATGAAAGCTTCATCCAGTACCAGCCGCAGCCGGGAGCGGGGCTGCATCATCTGGTCGCCGGTCTCTGCCATGCGGCGGGATTCGAGCCGCGTATCGCCCAGACCGTGCCGCAGGTGGCAACCATGATCTGCCTGGTGCGCGCGGGACTGGGCATCGCCCTGGTGCCGGAAACCATGGCCGGCATGGCGCTCGACGGGGTGGTTTATCTGCCGCTGGTGGACGAGGCTGCCGGGACCGAGCTGCATCTGGCCGGGCGGCATCCCGAACCATCGCCAGCCGCGCGTGCGTTTCTGCGCCGGGGGACGGCGATCGCGCGGAGCGATAAGTTTCGCTGATCGATTCCGCACTCCGGCAGGCTCGATTCGTCGGGATCGCGGCGGCATAACCGGGTCATGAAACCCGGTCTTTCGCCAGAACTGTTCGAACTGCCCGGCGGCGTTCTGCCGGTGTTTTCGACCGGCGACTGGAGGCGCGGCGATCCGGCCCTGCGCTGTGCCGCCGTCGTCGTGCATGGCCGCGGGCGCAACGCGGATGTCTATCGCGATGTCATGGCGGCTTCGGCCAGGAAGGCAAGGGCGGACTGCCTGATTTTGGCACCGCATTTTCCGAATGAGGAGGATGCGCCGCCGCACGGTTTCGCACCGGAGATGTTGCGGTGGAACGGGACCGGCTGGATGGGCGGCGATGCGGCGATCGCTCCCGCGCCGGTGAGCAGTTTCGCCGTGCTCGATGCAATTCTGGCCAGATTGGCCGACCGCGCGCGCTTCCCGGCGCTGGAGCGGATTCTGGTCGTCGGTCATTCCGGCGGCGGTCAGGTGGTGCAGCGCCATGCGATCCTGACCGGGATGGATGACCGGCTTCGCTTCATCGTCGCCAATCCGTCCTCCTACGCGTATTTCAGCCGGGACCGCTGGAAATACGGAATGGAGGGACGCCCCGATTTCGGGACGGCATGGCCGGTCGCCGAACTGGAGGCGCGCTACGTGGCGCGCGATGTCGTCTATCTGCTCGGTCAGGCCGATTGCGACCCTGACCATCCGGCGCTCGACCGGTCGCCGCCGGCGATGGCGCAGGGCGAGAACCGGCTGGAGCGCGGCCGGAATTATGT
>DASVGZ010000295.1:0-2484 GCA_036379275.1 Acidiphilium sp.
TGTGCTGTGCTCGATGCCGGCGGAGAGACGTGGGAACTCGTCTGCGTCAACGATGGCAGCCGGGATGACACGCTGGCGCGCCTGGTCGCCCTCTCGGAGCGTGATTCCCGGGTCAGGGTGATTGACCTGTCCCGCAATTTCGGCAAGGAGGCGGCGCTGACCGCCGGGCTCGACCATGCACGCGGCGAGGCGGTAATCCCGCTCGACGCCGATTTGCAGGATCCGCCCGAGGTGATCCCGGAACTCATCGCCAAATGGCGCGAGGGGTTCGACGTGGTCAACGCCATGCGCGCATCCCGCGACAGCGACAGCAGGATGAAGCGTATCACCGCGCGCAGTTTCTATCGCGTCATCAACCGGATGAGCGAGGTCGATATTCCGTCCGATGTCGGCGATTTCAGGCTGATTTCCCGCCCCGCGCTGGAGGCGTTGAAACGCCTGCCCGAACGGCGGCGCTTCATGAAGGGCCTGTTCGCCTGGGTCGGGTTTCGTACCGCGACCGTGCTCTACCAACGCGCCCCGCGCCACGCCGGCACCACGACCTGGAATTACTGGAAGCTCTGGAATTTCGCGATCGAGGGCATCACCTCGTTCAGCAGCGCACCGCTCAGGCTCGCTTCCTATCTAGGGTTCGCCGTTTCGATTTTCGCGTTCATCTACGCGATTGTCACTGTTTTTGACAAATTGGCCTATGGCAACCCGGTGAAGGGCTATCCGTCGCTTCTGGTCGCCGTGCTGTTTCTGGGGGGCGTTCAGTTGCTCGCCATCGGCGTGATCGGCGAATATCTCGGGCGGCTTTATGAAGAAAGCAAGCAGCGGCCGGTCTATCTGGTCCGCGCGGTCTGGGAGAATTCCGAAGCAACCAAAGCGACCGAAGTGCAAGTGCGGGACCGGTTTTAATTCCGTCCCTGACGGATCTCGGCGGCCCGGTTCGAGATATTCCGCTCCAGTGTCGTGCTCAGGCGCTTCCGGCCGATCCGTGCGTCGATCGGCGGATCGAACACGATCGTCACCCGCAGGTTATGCCGTCCCAATTGCGCATAATGCGAAACGATATCCATGTCGCCGTACCAGGAGATCATCGGGCGATTGCGCCGGCAGACGGGCAACCCGTCCATCTGGTCGTAAACGAGCGTCACCGGCTGGATGATCGGCGGCTGGTCGAGTTCGGCAAGGGCGAGAAAACTGGAGTGGAAGGGCAGAACCCGGGCACCGTCCGAGGTCGTGCCTTCGGGAAACAGGATCAGGTTGTCACCGTCCGCAAGCCGGGACGCGAGTTCCCGCCGTTCCCGCGCGGTGTTTGCGCGCGAGCGGGAAATGAACATGGTTCGCCCCGCCCTGGCGACGTGATTGAAGCCGGGCCAGCGGGCGATCTCGCCCTTGGCGACGAAACTGCCGGGCAGAACGGAGCCGAGAGCGACGATGTCGATCCATGAACTGTGGTTGGAAATGAACAGGACGGATTGACCGGAATCGAAAGCAGGTTTGCCGACGATCCGGAATTTCAGCCCGAGCAGCCAGGCGATGCCTGACCAGTAGACCGTCGGCAGACGCTGCTTCGCGGATCCGTCGAACCGAAGCAGGATAGTCTGGACCGGCATGAGCAGAAGCGTCCAGACCAGCATTCCGGCCCCCCGTGCGATCATGCGTGCCGAACCGGCCATGGTCAGGGAGCGTCGCCGCGCAGCATGGTGCGCAGATCGGCGATGATCGGCCCCGGGTCGACGCCGAGCGTATCGCGCAGAACGTCCGCCCAGTCGCCGACATCTTCCACCCGGGTCGGGTTGTCGCGCAGCAATTCGCGCTTGATGAACGGGTAGCCCGACAGCAGCAGATGCCGCCACAGATCGGACGTAGGATTGAGGGGTTTGCGTCGGGCGATTGCGTCGCGCAGACGCAGAACATGAAGCCAGCGGGTCAGATCGATCGGATCGGTGCGGACGCTGCCCGGATCGGCATTAAGATAGCCGTCGAGCTGGTCCCGGGTAATCAGTTTGGTCAGCATGTCATAGGGCCAGAGTGCCGCGATCCTGAGCCCGGCCTTGATCATCGCCTGGGTCATGCCGACTTCATATTTGCCGATGACGTAGGCTTTCGATGGCGCGGGAATGACCTGCGCCCAGAATTTCCGGAACGCCGGTGAGCGGATCGCACGCGGACCGAAGGCGACGAAATAGGATTGCAGATGATAGCGCCGCTGCCAACTTTCGGTCAGACCCCAAACATCCGTGCTTTCATAATCGAGACGGAGCAGCGTCGATTCCAGTGGCCGGACCGGACCGAACACGCTGTCATTGACGATGATGATCTCCTCGGTGCCGGCCTGTGGCAGATCGAGCGTTTCGATTGCATCGCGCCAGCCGCCGAAATCGTAGCCGATGTTGCGGCGGGTCAGAATGCCGGCGCAAAGCGTTAGAAGCCGCGCTTCGGCGACGGGTTCGATTTTGCCGGCATTGGTGACGAACACCACCGAGCGGCCGGATT
>DASVGZ010000296.1:0-3742 GCA_036379275.1 Acidiphilium sp.
TACACCGCCGAACAGCTCGATCTCAGCCTCGCGAAGCCGAGCGGACCGGTGCTCGGGTTCTACGACCGGAGCGATCTGGGATTCTATCATCGGGTTGCCGACAACTACACGCTGTTCGACAATTTCTTTCAGGCGATGACCGGCGGTTCGACCGGCAATGCGCTGTATCTCGCCGCCGCGCGCTCCTGCATCAACCCGAAGGCGCCGGCGGATGCGCGTGCGCCGTTCGACCCCGGCGAGACCGGGCTCGACCACCAGTTCTTCGACCTGCCCTACGATCATGCCGGCCTGATGGTGAACGACCTGCCGCCGACCCAGGGGCCGACCTATGGCGGTCAGGATGCGGCGCTGCGGATTTCCCCGCCGCCCGCAGCGCAGACCTACGCCAATATCGGCGACCGGCTGGATGCGGCCGGCGTGTCCTGGGCCTGGTTCAACGAGGGATGGGACAGCGTGAAGCAATGGGCGCTGAAGGATGCGTTCGGCCCCGGCGACGGTTCGGCGGTCATCGATACCGGGCGGATCTACGAGAGTCACCACAACCCGTTCCAGTATTATCCGCGCTGGCCCGACTATGTTCGCAAGGGG
This sequence comes from Acidiphilium sp., assembly GCA_036379275.1. GTDB lineage: Bacteria > Pseudomonadota > Alphaproteobacteria > Acetobacterales > Acetobacteraceae > Acidiphilium. The sequence continues at coordinate 589 of DASVGZ010000296.1, forward strand.
CACATGCGCAGCGACCACGATTTCATCGCCGATGCCCATGCCGGCAAGCTGCCTTCGGTGAGTTTTCTGAAGGCGACCGGCGCGCGGTCGGAGCATCCGGCGGAATCGGCGCCGACCTGGGGCATGGCCTGGGCGGAAAACCTGATCCGCGCGGCGGCGGCGGGACCGGCCTGGGACCGGACCCTCGTCATCGTCACCTATGACGAGGGCGGCGGGTTCTGGGATCATGTCGCGCCGCCGCAAATCGATCTGTATGGTCTCGGTACCCGGATTCCGGCGCTGGCGATCGGCCCTTATGTGCGGCACGGCCATGTCGATCACAGCCTCTCCCATACCGGCAGCGTGCTGCGGCTGATCGGCACGCGGTTCGGCCTGAAGCCGCTCAACCGGCGCGACGGCGAGGCCTATGACATGTCCGGCGCGTTCGACTGGGAGCAGAAACCCGCCGCGTTCAAGCTGTGAGCGCGGCAGGCTGACCGGGAGTCAGACGAGTCCGGTGCGGCGGGTGAAGTCGCCGAAATGCTCGTCGGGCGCGCGGTCTTTCGCGTAGGCGGCGAATACCGGGTCGAGGGCTGCGAGAATGCCGGCCTCGTCGAGATTGTCGCGATAGAGCGTATTCAGCCGCGAGCCGTCGAACGCGCCGCCGAGTTGCAGGTTGTAGCGACCGGGATTGCGGCCGATCAGACCGATTTCCGCGATATAGGGCCGCGAGCAGCCGTTCGGGCAGCCGGTCATGCGCAGCGTGATCGGTTGGTCGGCAAGGCCGTGGCCGGCGAGGAGACCCTCGATCTTGCCGAGCAGGGTGGGCAGATAGCGCTCGCTTTCGGCGAGGGCGAGGCCGCAGGTGGGCAGGGCGACGCAGGCCATCGCGTTCTCGCGCAGCGCCGAGTGCTCTCGGACGATGCCATGGCTGGCGAGGATGGCGTCGATCGCCTCGCGTTCCTCGTCGCTGGCGCGGGCGAGGACGACGTTCTGGTTCGCCGTCATGATGACGGCGCCGCGATCGGTGAAGCCGTTGAGCGCCGCGATGGCGAGGAGGGCGGATTTCAGCCGGTGCCCGCCGCGATCGGCGATGCGGCCGTTCTCGACATAGAGGGTGAGGTGGTTGAAGCCTTCCTCGTCGCGTTCCCAGCCGAGCGGGTCGCCGTTGCCGGTGAAATGAAAATCCCGCGCCGGTTCCAGCGGTTTCGACAGGCGGGCGTTCACTTCGGTCTTGAACCAGTCGAGTCCGCGATCGTCGATCGTGTATTTCAGGCGGGCGCGCTTGCGGTTCGAGCGGTTGCCGAAATCGCGCTGGGTGGTGAGCACGGCTTCCGCCGTCTCGACCAGTTGCGCTGACGGGCAGTAGCCGATCACGTCGCCGACGCGCGGATAAGTTTCCGGCTCGCCATGGGTGGCGCCCATGCCGCCGCCGGCGACGACGTTGTAGCCGATGATTCCACCATCCTCGACGATCGCGATGAACGACAGATCGTGTCCGAAGACATCGACATCGTTCGACGGCGGCACCGCGAAGGTGATCTTGAACTTGCGCGGCATGTAGCTTGGGCCGTAGATCGGCTCGGATTCCGGCTCGCCGCCGAGCACCCGCCGGTCGCCGATGAAAATCTCGCGCCAGGCGCCGGTGCGCGGCAGGAAATGCGCGGACAGCCGCCGCGCCGCCTCCACCGCCTCGCCATGGGCGCGTGAGCGGTAGGGATTGGCGACCGCCATCACGTTGCGGTTGACATCGCCGCAGGCGGCGATGGTATCGATCAGGGCGGCGTCCATCGCGCGCAGGGCGGCGCGCACGTTGGATTTGATGATCCCGTGGAACTGGATGGTCTGACGGGTGGTGAAGCGCAGGGTTCCGTTGCCGCGCTCGGTCGCGAGCCGGTCCATCGCGAGATACTGACGCGGTGTCAGGACGCCGCCGGGCACCCGGATGCGCGCCATGAACATATAGGCGCGGTCGAGCTTGCGCTTCGCGCGTTCGGGCCGGAGATCGCGGTCGTCCTGGACATACATGCCATGGAATTTGACGAGCTGGCCGTCGTCTTCCGGGATCGCGCCGAACGCCTGACGGTCGAGTTCCTCGGCCAGGGTGCCGCGCAGGAAATTGCTGCGCGCCTTCAGCTCCTCGTTACGGGAAAGCGCCTCGGTATCGGTCATCGTGATCCTCGGAATCGGGCAGGGTTACGCGGCGACGGGACGGGCGAGAAAAATCCCGCATTCGGTCTTGCCGGTGCCGCTCCAGCGGCCGGCGCGCGGGTCTTCGCCGGGGTTGATCCGCCGGGTGCAGGAAAAGCAGCCGATCGAGGCGAAGCCGTCGGATTCGAGCGGATGGCGCGGCAAATCGTGCGTCGCGAAATAGGCCTCGATATCCGCGCGGGCCCAGTCGCGCAGCGGGTTGATGACAATGCGCCCGTCCGGTCCGGTTTCGCTCGCCGCGATCGTGGCGCGGGTTTCGGTCTGGCCGCGCTTGCGTCCGGAAATCCAGGCGTCGAACCCTTCGAGCGCGGTATCGAGCGGCATGGTCTTGCGGATCGCGCAGCAAAGATCGGGGTCGCGCGCGAACAGCGTGCCGTCCGGGTCGAGATCGGCGAGATGGCGCGGATCGGGCCGGATCGAGCGCACATCGGTCAGGCGCAGCCGCGTGATCAGCGCGTTGCGGTAGGCGATGGTGTCGGGAAACAGCTTGCCGGTGTCGAGAAAAATCACCGGCAGGCGGCGGTCGATCCGCGCGATCAGGTGAAGCAGGACAGCGGATTCGGTGCCGAAGGACGAAACGAGGGCGATGCGGCCCGTATGATCGGTCTCGATCGCGCGGCGCAGCAGGGCGAGGGAGCCGTCTTCGAGCGCGGTGGGTGTTTCCGGCATCAGTAGACATCCTTCTTGTAACGGCCGGCGGAAATCAGCGCGTCGAGTTCGGCCTGGCCGCGCGCCGCGTCGCCGTTGCCGAGAATGTCGACGAGAGTGGCATCGACATCGCGCGCCATCGCCTTCGCATCGCCGCAGAGATAGAGGGTCGCGCCTTCGGCGAGTTGCGCGGTCAGAGCGGCGCGCTGTTCCCGGAGCACGTGCTGGACGTAGCGCTTCGCCGGCTGGTCGCGCGAGAAGGCGAGGTCGATCCGGCCGAGCACGCCGGATTTCAGCCAGGTCTGGATGTCGAGCT
>DASVGZ010000297.1:0-2748 GCA_036379275.1 Acidiphilium sp.
TCGCGCGGGATGACGCGGATATCGAGCGGGCACGGGCGGCGTGGCGACCCGATGGGGATGCAGGATGGCTCGACCGCGTTCTCGCCGATACGCTCGATTGGGTAGAAGCGGGGCGGGTTGGATGATGTTGCCGTTTTTTACCATCGGTCATTCGGATCGGAGTATCGACGAATTCGTGGGTCTGTTGCGCGGAGCAGAAATCGGTTTCGTCGTGGATATCAGGACGGTGCCGCGATCGCGGGCCAATCCGCAGTTCAACCGCGACACGCTGCCCGATGCCCTGGCGGGATGCGGGATCGGTTATGAGCATATCGTTTCGCTCGGGGGATTGCGCGGCGCGTCGAGAACCGTTCCACGCGAGGTCAATGGATACTGGACCAATGACAGTTTTCATCACTATGCCGATTTTTCGCTGTCGGAGGAGTTTCGTGCGGGGCTGGATCATCTGGTCGGGCTGGGGCGCGAACGGCGCTGCGCGATGATGTGCGCGGAGGCGGTGTGGTGGCGGTGTCACCGGCGGATCGTTGCCGATCATCTGATCGCGCGAGGCGAGGCAGTGTCCCACATCATGGGGAAGGGCCATACCGACCCGGCAAGTCTCACGCCGGGCGCGGTTATCCGGCCGGATCGGACGGTAGTTTATCCCGGATGAACCGGCAGGGGACCGGACAGTGACGGGATGTCAGTCGTAGTCGGACGGGAGGTCGGGATTCCGATGATGTTCGAACATCAGCCTGACCTGGTGGGGTAGTACCCGCCCGGTGGAGAGATCGTCCGGTACGGTGTCTTCGCTGAACCAGCCGATTTCCGAAGTTTCGAGGCTCGTCGCTGCCGCGCCGCGATTCAGCTCGCAGAGAAAGAACATCTTGCAACATGAGAACACGCGGTCCGGGTGCCCCTGCTTTGTCCGGTCCCAGACGGCAGCGAGTTTCGTTACCGCGACGGTGTAGCCGCTTTCCTCCCGGACTTCCTTCGCCACGTTTTCGGCGGGGGTGATGTTCACGTCAGCCCAGCCGCCGGGCAGGGTCCAGCGTCCGTCATCGGCGGTTTCGCGCACCATCAGGAGACGGTCCCGGTCGTCGAACACGGCGGCGCGGACATCGACTTTCGGTGTCGCGTAGCCGGTTTCACCGGTGAACAGGCCGACGATGTGTTCGAATGGCATGTCGGTATGTGAGGTGAAGATCCGGGCCGAAAGTTGCCGGATTGTTTCGTACCGTTCGCGGTCGTAGGGATCGCGCGTGAATGCCAGACCGGTCTGGGCGATGGCTTGCAGTTCGCGTGCCCAGACCAGCCAGTCGGGTTGGCTGGTTTTCATGGTTGTGTCCCACAGGGAGGATTGAATGTTCGGGTCATGACGCGTTCTGGATGGCCTTGCAGCAGCGGTTTCAACGGGTCTGGCGCCGGGTGTCGGGCAGATCGGCCGATCGACCAGAGCCAGAACGGGGCGGTGCCGAGAAAAATGAGCCAGGCCAGCGGAAAGACGATAGTTCGTTACCGGCTGCCATGCTCTCGTCGTGTCCGCTCGCCTGAACATGCGTGTTTCAGCTTTTGCCCAGCGAAAGATACAATGTGCGTGCGGCGTGTGCCGTTTCGCGAAAACCATAGGCGCGGTAAAAGCTGGCGGCCCGGTCGTCCAGCGCATCCACCACGATGGCTTTCACGCCAAGCTGGCCGCGCAGCATCAGGCCGCTGTTGACCGCATGTCCGAGCAGCAGCCGGCCATACCCTCTGGCGTGCTGATCCTGCGCGACGGCCAGCCGAGCGACGCGCACAGCAGGCACGGGATGGCGCGGCAGGCGTTTGCGGTCGGCGGGTTGCAACGCCTGCAATTCGAGTTGCGCAGCGGCCAGGGTGCAGTAGCCGAGGATGCGCGGTGGCGCGGACTCGTCGACCAGAACATGTGTGGTGGCGATGCCGTCGCGCTGATGTTGTCCGGCCTGATGACGCAGATAATCGTCCAGCGAAGCCACGCCGCAATGGAACCCCTCGCGGTCGTGCAACGAGGCATCGAGCCGCGAAATATGTAACGGCACGTCAGCCGGTCAGTCTGGCGGCGTCGGCCATCGCTTTCTTGAGGCGCGCGCCGGGTTCGAACGGTTCGTCCAGCGCGGTCATGAATCGGCGGGATTCCCCGGGTGACAAAGGAACGGTCAGTTCGGCGGCCATGACCTTTCCTGCCTCGCGCAGAACGGCCTCCCGCACAAAGGCGGAGACCGGAACGCCACGCAGGGCGGCGGCGTGGGCGAGGAGATCCTTGTCCTTCGGGTCGAGGCGCAAATCGAGGCGGGCGGCGGCGGTCATCATCAAGGTCCTTTGTGTGGAACTTTACCGTACAAAAATGCCGGAGACAACCGGTTTTGTGGGAGCGATATTGCTCTACCCGCTGCGGCCGAACATGCGTTCGAGGTCGGTTTTCGTCAGTTTCAGCACGGTCGGGCGGCCGTGCGGGCAGGTCTGGGCGCGCGGGGTCGCCTCCATCTGGCGTAGCAAGGCCGACATCTCGGCGATATCGAGCCGGCGGCCGGCACGGATCGAGCGGTGGCACGCCATGCGGACCAGCACCGCATCCAGCCGTGCGGCGAGCGCGGTTGCAGCGCCGTGTTCGGCCAGGGTGTCGGCGACATCGCGCAGCAGCGAGGCCGGATCGGCGGTGCGGAGCGCGGCCGGAACCGCGCGGACCAGAACCGCGCCCGGCCCAAAGGCCTCGACCTCAAGCCCGAGTTCGGCGAGCGCCGGGGCTGAGAC
>DASVGZ010000298.1:0-2393 GCA_036379275.1 Acidiphilium sp.
CCGATTCGAGCATGTCGCGCAGATCGTCGCTCCGCCGCGTGGTGGCGAGATCGGCAAGGACGTAGTGGGCGGCGGGCTCGGCGAAAGGCTGGCGGTATCCCGGCATGTGGCGTTCGTTCAGCGCCATCGCCTCGCCCGAGATGTATTCGAAGGCGTAGAGGGCGGATTCATCCTCATCGCGGATCCGGGCGAACAGGTCGAGCACCGCTTCGACGCTGTTCAGCGCGCACAGACAGGTCTGGCGGGCGTGCGGCGCGCGGTAGAGTTTCAGCGCGACGGCGGTGATGACGCCGAGCGTGCCCTCGGCGCCGGCGAACAGATGTTTCAGCGCGTAGCCGGTATTGTCCTTGCGCAGGAGGCGAAGGCCGTTCCACAGGGTTCCGTCCGGCAAAACAACTTCGAGACCGAGCATCAGGTCGCGCGCATTGCCGAAGCGGAGCGTGTTGTTGCCGCCGGCATTGGTGGAGAGAACGCCGCCGAGCTGGGCGGAGCCTTCGGAATTGATCGAGAGCGGCAGGAGAAGGCCGGCCTCGGCGGCGGCATTCTGCGCGTTCAGGAGCGTAACGCCGGCTTCGGCGATCATCGTCCGCCCGGTGGGGTCGATCGCGCGGACCCGGTTCAGCCGGGACAGGCTGAGCACGAATTCCGCGTCCGGCCGGGACGGGATGGAGCCCGCGACCAGCGAGGTCCGGCCGCTTTGCGGCACCACCGTCGCACCGGCTTCGGCGCAGAGGCGCATGGCGGCGGCGACGCCTTCGGCATCGCGCGGGCGAAGGACGGCGCGCGGCGGGTTGGCGTAGAGACCACGCCAGTCGGTGCCGTACGGGGCGATATCGGAGGGGTCGATGAGGATGCCGCCGGGGCCGAGAGAGGTGGTGAGCCGGGCGATGAGATCGGTCATGGCGCGACTATATCGCCGGGAGCGCGCGGGGCAAATCCGGACGAATTTCGATATTCGGAACTGATTTCCGAATTGACAAAGCCCGGGTTGGGCATAGTGTCCGGGCCATGGATACCCCGATCACCGACCTGCCATCGAGCATCGCGAAGGCGCTTGCCGTGCTGCGCCACGTGAGCACCGCCGAGCCGCACCAGACGTTTTCCGCCCTGCTCGAAACCACCGCCCTGCCGAAGGCGACACTGCACCGGCTGTTGCAGGAACTGATCGAGGCCGGGCTGATCCGCACCGGGCCGGACCGCACCTATCGCCCGGCGCTCGGGCTGCTGGAACTCGCCTACCGGGCGTGGGAGTCGATCGATCTCAAGCAGATTGCGGCGCGCCATGTCGATGCGCTGTGGCACAGCACCGAGGAGACGGTGCATCTCGCGGTGCGCGACGGGCTGGAGATCGTCTATATCGACAAGCGCGAGAGTCCGAAGACGCTGCGGCTGTTTTCCTCGGTCGGGCGGCGCGGGCCGCTGCACTGCACCGGGGTGGGTAAGGCGATCCTCGCGTTTCTGCCGGACGCCGAGCGCGAGGATGTGATTTCGCGCATCACCCTGACCGGGCACACGCCGCACACCATCACGTCGCGCCATCTGCTGCGCGCGGAATTCGACCGGATCCGCGGCGAGGGGTTCGCGCGCGATTGCGAGGAGCACGAGGAAGGGATTTTCTGCGTCGCGGCGCCGATTTTCGACCGCAACGGCAGGCCGGTCGCGAGTCTGAGCGTGACCGCGCCGGGGATTCGCATGGATCGCGCGCGGCTGGACGCGCTCGCCCCCGAGGTGAGGGAGATCGCGCAGCGCATTTCCCGGGATGTCGTGCTGTCGAACTGCCAGGTGTGAGGGGCGTCATTCAAGAACCGGCGCGGTCGCGGCGGGGTCGGTGAGGCCCGGTTTGCCGGTCTCGATATGGCCGGCGAGGCGCCATTGCGCGGGGCCGGCGGTAACGATGAGGTCGTACCAGCGGTCGCTCGCGGCGCAGTTCCAGGATTGCGTCGCGGTTTCGCCGGGAGCGAGCGTCAGCGTGCGGAGGGCGGCGCCATAGGCGCTGTCGGCGACACGGAGGTCGGCATGTTTCGGGGTTGCGTTGTGGAACGTCAGGTTCAGGGTGTCGCCGTCCGGTGCCGCGCGGACCGACAGGCCGGACAGTCCGGGGTTGAACGCGCGATAGAAGCCGTTCGGACCGTGCAGGGCGAGCGGGCCGGTGTCTGACGGCAGTTCGACATTCAGCCGGTCGCCCGGGCCGATCGTGTAGCGCCAGGGCAGATCTTCGCCGGATTTCCGGTAGACGTAGAAACACGCGCCGGCCTTGCCGTGGCTCGCCATGGCGAGAGCGGTGCCGGTCGCCGTCGCGGCGAAATCGGCGGTGAGCGCGTAGGGCAAAGGCCGGGTCCGGCGCTGCCCCGTTTCCTGCGGCATCAGGGTGCCCGCGCCGTCGGGCGGCGCCG
>DASVGZ010000299.1:0-4085 GCA_036379275.1 Acidiphilium sp.
TGACGAAACCGGCCGTCCCACCGGCGAGTTGCAGGAAATGGCGGCGAAGTTCATGGCGTTCCGGGTGGCGGGCCGCGAATTCTGGCAGGCCGCGACCCAACCCGGCGCGATCGGCCGGTTCGCCGCCTCTGCGGTGCGCGCAGGCGTCACCACCGTCACCGATCTTTACAACGAACTTCCCGATGAAACCGTCGACGCTTACCGCAAGGCGACCGCCGATCCGGCATTTCCGGTGCGCCTTCTCCCGGCCTACAACCCATCCGGCCTCGCGCCGGAACAGGCGGCACAGCGCCTCGCCGGGTTGCGTGCCCACAATACCGACCGGCTGCGCTTCGGCCTGGTCAAGCTGATGACCGACGGATCGATCCAGGGCTACACTGCCCGGCTGCGCTGGCCGCATTACTTCAATGGCCGGCCCAACGGATTATGGAACATGACGCCGGACATGCTGCACGCCTATTTCCGCGCATTCCATCTCGCCGGCCTTCACATCCACACCCACGCCAACGGTGACGAGGCGTCCGAAGTCACGCTCGACATCATCGAACGGGTTCTCGCGGAAGCGCCCCGACCGGGCCACCGCCACACCATCCAGCACTGCCAGATGGCCGACGCCGCGCAATTCCGCAGAATGGCCGAACTCGGTGTCTGTGCCAATATTTTTTCCAACCACATCTACTACTGGGGCGATGCGCATTACGCCGAAACCATGGGCCCCGTCCGCGCCCAGGGGATGGATGCCGTCGGCACGGCGCTGGCCGAAGGCGTCGCCGTCGCCATTCATTCGGATGCGCCGATCACGCCGCTCGCGCCCCTGTTCACCGCCTGGTGCGCGATGGAACGCCGCACCTCGTCCGGCCGCGTGCTCGGCCCCGCAGCCAAGATCACCCGGGAGCAGGCCCTTTACGCGATTACCCTCGGTGCTGCGTATACCCTGAAGCTCGATCGTGAAATCGGCAGCATCCAGGCGGGGAAATGGGCCGATTTTGCCGTGCTTGAAGATGACCCGACCGACGATGCGCTGCCCCTGAAAGACGTGCGGGTCGCCGGCACCATCTCCGCCGGGCGGTTTCATCCCGCACCCGTCGCCTCATGACGCCAGAACCACGCATCGGCGTCACCCTGATCGGCGGCTTTCTCGGCGCCGGCAAGACCACGCTGGTCAACCGGCTGCTGCGACGCGATCCCGAAAAGAAAATCGCCGTTCTGGTCAACGATTTCGGCGCCATCAACATCGATGCCGACCTGATCGCCGGGCGCGAGGGCGATGCCATAAGGCTGACCAATGGCTGCCTCTGCTGCGGTATCGGCGACGGCCTCACCCGCGCGCTGATCACGATGCTCGAACAGCCGGTCCGACCCGAACATCTGCTGATCGAGGCAAGCGGTGTCGCGGAACCATGGCGGGTCGCCGAACTTCTCCGTGCGGCACCGGAATTCTCCCCGCCGCTCACCATCGTTGTCGTGGACGGTATGCGGATCCGCGAGCATCTCGCCGACCGCCATATCGGCGATCTCGCGCGCAGTCAGATCGAATCCGCCCGGCTTCTGGTCGTCAACAAACTGGATCTGCTCGACCCGCCATCCCGTGAGGATATCATCGGCCGGATCGGCCAGACCTGGCCTGATATCCGCGCGATTGGCACGGAATTCGGCGCGATCGGGCCGGATATCCTGACCGCGCTGGCGCCCGGTTCACGCTTTCAGGCATCACGGACGATCCCCGTCGCCGCCGATCGCTTCACCGGGCTGCGCTTTTCCACCGATCTGCCGTTCGACGCCGATCGCCTCGCCGCCGTGCTGGACACGATGCCGCGCCGGATTCTTCGCCTGAAAGGCATTCTCCGCATCGCCGGAAAAGCCGCGCCGCACAGCCTGCAATTCATACCCGGCAAATGGACGCTCGCGCCGCTGGCCGGCCGGGAATCACCCGTCGTCAGCCATGTCGTCGCGATCGCCCTGCGTGACGATACCGACGCCGCCGGTTTCGACCAGATGATGGCGTCAGCGGTTCGATCAGCCGGCGATCAGAGAACCTCGTCGCGCAGATAGTACCAGTGATACAAGGCACGCTGACCCAGCCGCCGGAACGGCGCGAGCGGATGCGTCGGCAGCGGCGAGGTGAAGATCGGCAAGTTCAGATCCCGCCCGTGCCCGGCGATCCAGTCGGCCATATGCTCGCCGGCGCGCGAGGAATACGAGACGCCGTTCCCGCCATAGCCGAGCGCATAATAGAAGCTCTGCTTCGGATCGGGCTGGGTGATGCGCGGCATCATGTCGTGACTGACATCGACCCAGCCCATCCAGGAATAATCGACCCCGATTCCGTCAAGGGCCGGAAATTTCTGTGCAAGGCCGTGCTTCAGCATCCGCATGTGGCGCTGATGGCCCGCATCGGCTCCGGTGATCGCGCTGCGGCTGCCGATCTGCACCCGGTTGTCCGGCAGCAGCCGATAGTAGAAGCGCAGCGTCCGCGTGTCCGTCAGCGCCTGAGTCGTCTTGAACCCGCAAGCCTCCAGCTCGTTCGCCGTCAGCGGTCGCGTCACCATCGTGTTCGACAGGATCGGCATGAGGCGGCTTTTAAGGTCCGGATGCAGGTGCTGCGTCGTATAGCCGCCGGTGGCGACGCCGACGGCCTTCGCACGCACGGTTCCACCGGGAGTCTGGAGATAGTGAACCCCATTCACGGTCTTCCAGCCGGTCACCGGGCTCGCCGGATGAACCGTCACGCCGAGCGAGCGCGCCAGCCTCAGATAGCCGAACGCCAGCTTGAGGGGATGAATACTGATACCCATCGGCTCATGCAGCGCGCCCTTCGCGTCGGCCTGGTTGACATAGCGGCTGCGCAGGGTTGCTGCGTCCAGCAGCTCGTTTTCGTAGTTGAAGGTTTTTTTCAGGTATTTCTGAGTGGCGTCGAGTTTCTTCATGATGTGATCGCGATGCGCGATCAGAAGATGCCCGCCCGGCTGCGGATCGCAATCGATATCCGCGATCAGGGACCGGAAGGTTTCGAAACCCTGACCGATCTCCTCATGCAGGCGCAGCGCGGTGTCGAGCCCCCAGCGCTCCACCCACTGCTTGCGCGAAAGCCGGCCCGAGGCATTCTGCCCCTGCCCGCCATTGCGCCCGCTGCATCCCCAGCCCGGCCGGTTCGCTTCGAGAACGGTTGCCTTGATGTCATATTTACGGGCGAGGAAAATCGCCGTGCAGAGCCCGGTATAGCCGGAACCGACGATCGCCACGTCGACATCCATGTCACCCGCGACCGGGCCATCGTCCGGCGGTTGCGGACCCGCGGTCGCCGCCCAGTAGGAGGGCGGATAATTCTGGTTGCTTGCGGTGGTCGTCGCGGCAAGCGGATCGTAGAGCGGGTTGTAGGGAACCGAAGTTGCCCGGCTGCCAGAGAGAACCTGTGACATTTCACCCATCTCGCTGCTCTTTCAGAAAACGACCGCACCGCTCACATCAAACACTCGTCTCAGGACTTTCCCGCCAGAACCGGCGGCCGCGCCTTGCGGAAGGCATTCTTCACCGCGATCTTGCCATCCCGGAAGGTGAAAACATCGCAGCCATTGGCGATCACTCGAGATCCGTCGGCGGCGGTGCCGGAGAACGTCCATTCCGAAAGACCGCGATCGCCGGAAACGAAGTGCCGTCCATCCGCCCAGCGCGCATCGGGAAACGTCTGCCAGGCCTGCGCGAAGGCGGCGCGAACGGCGTCGTACCCCTGATGCCGGATTCCGAACACGTCCGGACCGGAAACGGTTTCGAAAATACAATCATCGGTCACACACGCCATGAGTCCATCAATGTCGTGGCGATTCCAGGCATCGGCGAAGGCCTCAAGCAACTCCAGGTTTCGGACCCGATCGGGAACGGATAAGGTTTCGGTATTCGCCACTGGTTTCACTCCTTGGATTCTGCCAACAACCCGATGATGTCAGGCACCGCCTTGGCCGAACGAAAATCTAGCAGCAGACGCGGGATTGCGTGTAGAACCAGATGGCGGATTGGATTGGACCAGAAGCCGCCGAGCCACCTTGCCAGGATACCTGGTCTCATCAAAGGTTTTTTCTGGCTCTATC
>DASVGZ010000300.1:0-13563 GCA_036379275.1 Acidiphilium sp.
CCGCCTGGTATCCGGTGAAGCATCGCCGGCCGGTGCGCGAATTTTTCACCGATCTCGCCGCGCGTGGAATTCCCGACATGATCGCCTGCGAGTTGCTGCTCCGCCCGGCACTCGACCCGGCGAAACTCAACGGCAGCGGGCTGCTGATCGTCAATCCACCCTACGGGTTCGAGACCGAAGCGGCGCCGATCCTGACCGCGCTCCGCACCACCCTCGCCGATGCGGACGGCGACGCCACCATCACGAGGCTCGCCGATGAATGACAGACTGGATATCGCACCCGACATCGCAATCGTCGGCGCCGGCGCCTGGGGCACCGCGCTCGCCGTGCTTTATGCCGGCCTCGGGGCAGAACCCGGGCGGCGCACCGTTCTGGTCGCGCGCGATGCCACCCGCGCCGAGGCGCTGCGCCGGACCCGGACCAACCCGCGTCTGCCCGGAATTGCGTTCCCCGAAGGCCTCACCATCACGGCCACCCCGCCGGAGGCCGGGATCACCCTGCTCTGCCCGCCGTTCCAGCATCTGCGCGAGACCATCGCCCGACTGCCGAAAGGCGTTTCTCCTCTGGTTCTGTGCTGCAAGGGGGTCGAACAGGCCAGTTTGCGCCTCGCCCCCGAAATCGCCGCCGAATCCGCGCCGGACCGCCCGTCCGCGCTGCTGACCGGCCCGAATTTCGCCCATGAGATCGCCGCCGGTCTGCCGGCCGCCTCGGTGCTCGCCACCGCCGATGTCGTGTTGCGCCGCACGCTGGTCGAGGCCCTCGCCGCCCCGAAATTCCGGCTCTACGGCAGCGCGGATATCGTCGGCGCGGCACTCGGAGGGGCGGCGAAGAACGTCATCGCTATCGCGGCGGGGGCGGTGATCGGCGCCGGACTCGGCGAGAATGCCCGCGCCGGGCTGATCACCCGGGGCCTTGCCGAAATCGGCCGGCTTGCCGCGGCTCTCGGCGGTTCGGCGGAAACCGTCGCCGGCCTCGCCGGGCTGGGCGACCTGATCCTCACCGCGACCGGCGGCGCCAGCCGCAATTATCGCGCCGGACTCGCACTCGGGCGCGGCAACCATGAGTTCGACCCAGAATCCGGCGTGATCGAGGGCATCGCGACCGCCCCCGCCCTGCTCGCCCGCGCGCGCACCGTCAACTGCGAGATGCCGGTCACCGAGGCTGTGTGCGACCTCCTGTCCGGCCGCGCGACCCTGGCCGACAGCATGGCGCGCCTGCTCCGGCGCGACCTGAAGGACGAAACCGGCTGACCGGTGAAGCCTGCAATCAGGCGCCCAGTTGCGCCGCGAGATCCTCGACCGAGTGCGCCACCAGGGTCCAGTCGCCGGCGGGATTGGCCCGCTCGCTGGTCGCCGCGCCGTGCTCGGCGGGCCGGCTGACGAACCCGGTGCGCAGTCCGCAGCTTTCCGCCGCCGCCAGATCGTCGTTATGCGCCGCCGCCAGCATCACGTCGTGCGGCGCGAGGCCGAGAAAATCACAGGCCCCGAGATAGACATCGGCGTCCGGCTTGTAGTGGTGGAACAGATCGGCGCCGAACACGACATCCCACGGGAACCCGTTGCGCCGTGCGAGCGAGACCTGAAGCGCCAGATGGCCGTTCGACAGCGGCCCGATGATCGCGACCCGCTTGAGCCGGGCCAGGCCGGCGACTACGTCCGGCCACGCGGCGAGCCGGTGCCAGAGCTTCACCAGATGATCGCAGTCCTGGTCGTCGAGCGGGCCGAAATCGTGCCTCCGGGCCAGATCCATCAGCGCGTCGCGGTGCAGGTCGTCGAGAATGGTCCACGGAATCGCGCCGCGCCGCACCCGGTCCATCGCCGGGCGATAGGCGCGCCGCCAGCTATCGGCGACCTCTGCCCAGTCGGCGACGACGCCGCGCGACGCCCCGAAGGCCGAAAGGCCGGAAATCACGCTGCCGCGCCAGTCGACCAGCGTGCCGAACACGTCGAACAGCACCGCACGAGGAGTATGCACGCGCTTACTGGCTCGACAGGATCAGGATGACGACCAGGGCGATCGCGACCGCCTGCAGGGTCACACGCCAGCGCATCAGCATGTTCTGCCGGCGCGGATCGGCGCCCGTGGTCATGCCGAGCGCGCCGACCAGAAGGACGGCGACCACGGCAAGCATGTCGATTCCAAGGATGACCAGCAGAAGATCGCGCATTTCCGGCATATAGAGGTCCGACGCCGGCTCGAACAGGGGCGACGGCGCAGTCCGGACAACGCTGCGATTGACTTTCCTCACGGGGATGTTTTCACACCATCATGCGCCCGCGCCGCCGGCTTCCGACCGTTTTCGTCTCCATCGCCGTCCTCGTCATGCTCGCCCTCGGCGCGGCAGCGCCCGCCCGCGCCGCCAACCCGATGAGCAACCTGCTCTCCGCCGCGGCGATCAAGACCGCCAAACCCGCCGCACCCGCCGCACCCGCCGCCGCGCCGCTCAGCGCCGCCCAGATCGACGCCACGGTCGCGGCACTCAGAAATCCGCAGCAGCGCGACACCCTGATCGCGACGCTGGAGGCGATGAAAACCGCCGCCCCGACCCAGGCCGGAGCCACGAAACCGGCCGGGGTGGGGATCGGCCTGATCCAGGAGGCCGAGGAAAAGATCGGGCTCGTTCTGGCCGATACCGGCAGCGCGCTGCAAACGGCGACCAATGTATCGCTGATCTGGCACTGGATGGTGTTCGTCGCGACCGATGTGTGGTTGCGCCGGACCGTTCTGCACGCCGCCTGGCGCCTTGCCGTGGTGCTGGTAACCGCGCTGGCCGGCGAATACCTGGCCGGTTTTCTCCTGCGCGGCGCGCGCGCGGCGCTGGTTCGCCGGGCCGCCCTGATCCAGGGGCAGACGGGCGACGGCCCCGACGCCGCCGGCATCGAAGCCGCCGAAGCCGGCGAGACCGAGAAGCGACCGCGCCGGCGCTCGGTCCGGCTCTGGCTGCTCCGCCTGCCTTGGGCAATCGGTCATTTCCTGCTGACGCTGGTGCCGGTTCTGGCCTTCGCGGTCATCAGCTTCCTGTGGGTGACCGGCGGGTTTTCTCCCGAGCGGGTGGCGAGGCTGGTGATTCTCGCGGTGGTCAATGCCTATCTGGTCTGCCGGGTGGTGCTGGAGATCGCGCGCCTGCTGTTCGCGCCCGGAGCACGCGCGATCCGGCTGGTTCCGGTTTCGGACGGACGGGCCGGCTGGCTGGTGCGCTGGCTGCGCCGGCTGATCGGCACCATCGCGTTCGGCTATGCCGCGATCGCGACCGGCGGGCTGTTCGGCCTCTACCAGGCCGCGAGCCTCGTGCTGGCCAAGCTGGTCGCGCTCGCGGTGCATGTCATGCTCGCGGTCATGGCGCTACAGGCACGCCGGCCGGTCGCCGCGATCATCCGGGGCGACGGCGGCGGCAACGGCCTTCTGGTCGCGCTGCGCGCCGGGCTTGCGCGCACCTGGCATATCTTCGCCGTGTTCTACCTGATCGCGCTCTGGGTCACCTGGGCGATCGGCGTGCCCGACGCCTTCCTGACCATGCTGCGGATCATGGTGGCGCTCATCGTCGTTGTCGCCATCGCCCGCGGCCTTTCGGCCTGGATCGGCCACAGCCTCGAAATCCTGTTCGACGAGAACGCGAACTGGCGCTTGCAATACCCCACGCTGCACCTGCGCGGGCGGATCTACATGCCGGTGATCAAGCTCGTCGTCCGCATCCTGATCGGAATTCTGGCAGGGCTGGTCATCCTGCAATTCTGGGGGCTCGGCGTGCTGGCCTGGCTCGCCGGCACCCATATCGGCCGCGATGTCGCCTCGGCGGCGATCACCATCGGGCTTGCCGCGCTGATCGCGCTGATCGTCTGGGAAGTGGTCAGCACCGCGATGGAGGCCCACGCCGAGCGCCTGATCCGCCAGGGCCGGCCCGGCCGGGCCGCACGCTACCGTACGTTGCTGCCAGCGCTGCACACATCGCTTCTGGTCGTCATCGTGGTGATCGCCGCCCTGGTGGTGCTGAACGCACTCGGGGTGAACATCACCCTGCTGGTCGGCGGGCTGTCGATCTTCGGGCTCGCCATCGGCTTCGGGTCGCAGAAGCTGGTGCAGGATGTGATCACCGGCCTGTTCCTTCTGCTGGAGGATTCGATCCAGGTCGGCGACTGGGTGACCCTCGGCGGAATTTCCGGCACCGTGGAAAAACTTTCGATCCGTACCATTCGCCTGCGCGGCGGCGACGGTTCGCTGAACATCATCCCGTTCAGTTCGGTTACCACGGTGACGAACAGTTCCCGCGATTTCGGCTATGCGCCGATCGCGATCGGCGTCGGCTACAGCGAGGATCTCGACCGGGTGCAGGCGGTGATCCACGAGATTTTCGACACGATGCGCGCCGAACCGGAATGGGCGACGCAGATCAGCAGCGACATGGAGCTATGGGGGGTGGACCAGTTCGGCGCCTCGACGATCACCATCGCCGGACGGATCAAAACGCCGGCCGGCAAGCAGCACGGGGTGCGGCGCGAGTTCAACCGGCGGGTGAAAATTCGCTTCGATACCGAAAACATCGCCTTGCCCAACAGCAATTCCCAGAAAATCTCCATCGACCCGTCGGAATTCCGCGCCGCGTTCGGCCGGCCGATGAGCGAGACCGGAGATGCGAACGGCTGATGCATAAGGACGCACGATGACGATCACGATCGCAGTTCATGGCGGGGCCGGGACCATCCCGGTCGCCGAACTGACCCCGGAAATGGCGGAGGCGCGGCACGAAGGGCTGCGCCGGGCGCTGCGGGCGGGATGGATGGTTCTCGCCGCCGGAGGTTCGGCGCTCGATGCGGTGACCGAAGCGGTCGCGACGCTGGAGGACGATCCGCTGTTCAATGCCGGGCACGGTGCGGTGCTGACCGATGCCGGCACGATCGAGATGGACGCCGCGATTATGACCGGCGTCGACCGGCGGGCCGGCGCGGTCGCCGGCATCTGCGGCCCGCGCAACCCGGTGCGCGCCGCCCGCGCGGTGATGGAAACCACGCCGAGCGTTCTGATGATCGGCGATTCCGCCCTCGCCGTCGCGCGCAGGGCCGGCCTCGCTTTCGAGCCGCCCTTCTATTTCGAAACGCCGAACCGCCGGACCGCGCTGGAACGCGAACTCGCCCGCCGGGCCTCCGGCGCGCCCGATACCCGCTCGGACGCAGATCGCCACGGCACGGTCGGCGCGGTGGCGCGCGATTCGGCCGGGCATCTCGCCGCCGCGACCTCGACCGGCGGGCTGACCGGAAAACCCGCCGGCCGGGTGGGCGACACCCCGATCATCGGCGCCGGCACTTTCGCCGACGACGCCACCTGCGCGGTGAGTTGCACCGGCACCGGAGAGGTGTTCATCCGCTACACCGCCGCCTCGGAAATCGCGGCGCGGCTGCGTTACGGCGGCGAGGCACTCGACCGGGCGGCGACGGCAGTGGTCGCCGAACTCGCCACCCATGGCGGCGATGGCGGGCTGATCGCGCTCGGAGCCGCCGGCGATCCGGCGCTGCCGTTCAATTCGCAGGGCATGTATCGCGGGTTCATCGGCGCGGACCGGATGTTGCGCACCGCGATCCATCGCGAAGTGTTCCGTGTCGCGAAACCCTGAGCTGCGGGCAATCCGCTTGCATCGCGGGCGGGACGAAGCTACCTCATCTTGTCGTTTTCCTTGAGGATTTCTGCCATGGCGTTCAAAGTCGCGGTTGTCGGTGCCACCGGAGCGGTCGGGCGCGAGATGCTGAAAACGCTTGCCGAACGCAATTTCCCGACATCCGAGGTGATCGCGCTCGCCTCTCCGCGCTCCGCCGGCCAGCAGGTCAGCTATGGCGAGAAGCAGGTGCTGACCGTACGGAATCTGGAAACCTTCGATTTCACCGGAGTCGATTTCGGCCTGTTTTCGCCGGGCGCTTCGGTTTCGGCGGTCCATGCGCCGCGCGCGGCCGAAGCGGGCTGCATCGTGATCGACAATACCAGCCATTTCCGCATGGAGCCGGATGTGCCGCTGGTGGTGCCGGAGGTGAACCCGCAGGCACTCGACAAGTTCGCCGCCCGCAAGGACTGGCGGCGGATCATCGCCAACCCGAACTGCTCGACGATCCAGATGGTGGTCGCGCTCAAGCCGCTGCACGACCGGTTCGGGGTCAGGCGCGTCGTGGTCTCGACCTACCAGTCGGTATCAGGCGCCGGCAAGGACGGCATGGACGAACTGGAGCGCGCGACCAAGGCCACCTATGTCAACGACCCGTTCAAGCCCGAGGTTTTTACCAAGTCGATCGCCTTCAACGTCATCCCGCATATCGACCGGTTCATGCCGGATGGATCGACCAAGGAGGAATGGAAAATGACGGTCGAGACACGGAAAATTCTCGACCCCGACATCGCGGTGATGGCGACCTGCGCGCGCGTTCCGGTGTTCATCGGCCACGCCGAGGCGGTTCACGTCGAATTCGCCAACCCGGCACCGCTCGACAAGGCGCGCGCCGCTCTGCGCGGCGCTCCCGGCGTCGTCGTCGTCGATGACCGCGAGGATGGCGGCTACATCACCCCCGCCGAGTCGCAGGGCGAGGATGCCGTTTACGTCTCGCGTCTCAGGGTCGACCCGACCGTGCCGAACGGTCTCGCGTTCTGGTGCGTTTCCGACAACCTGCGCAAAGGCGCGGCGCTGAACGCGGTGCAGATCGCCGAGACGATGATCGCGCGCGGCCTGATGACCCGCCAGGCCGCCTGACCGGCCCGACATCGCCGGAAAAGAAAACCCGGGCATCTGCCCGGGTTTTTGTTTGTTTGTCGAAGCGCGGATCAGGCGATGTAATTCTTGCCAATGTATTGCTGGATACCGGAGGAGGTGACGCCGAGCAGGGTGATGTGGGTGCCATCGGTCAGCGTGACCAGTGCACCGGTTTGTTTTCCGACCGTTGCCTCACCGATCGAGGTGATCACCATGTCATGATTGACGTAAAGGGCGGAGTTGGTGGTGGAGAAATTGGTGATGACATCATTGCCGCCGCTACCGGTTACCTGGCCAAAGAAGTAGGAATTCTGCGCACCGGTGACGGCGGAACCGGTCATCGTCGCGCTGCCGGAGCCGCCGAAGAAATTCTGGACACCTGAACCGCCGGACACCAGAGAGTCGGTTCCCGCTCCGGCGACAAGGACATTCGCACCGGTGCCCGTGCCGGCGATCATGATTTCGTTGCCCGTATTCGCAAAAAGAGTATTCGAGCTGCCACTGCCGGTGGCTTGCAGTGTGTCGTTGTCTCCGCCACCGACCAGAGTGGTGTTGCCGGTGCCGCCGACGAGGCTGTTGTTACCCAAGGTACCGCCGAAAAAGATGCCGCCGCCGGCGCCGCCGAATACGGTCGCGCTGCCCGCGCCGCCGATCACCGTCGCGGCCGCGCTGCTCTGGTTGATGAAGTCGAGCGATCCCGAATAGCCGGTGGTGATACCGCTGAAGACCGAGGCATTACCGGTCGCGGTGACCGTGTTGCTG
The DNA here is from genome assembly GCA_036379275.1 of Acidiphilium sp. Taxonomy (GTDB): domain Bacteria; phylum Pseudomonadota; class Alphaproteobacteria; order Acetobacterales; family Acetobacteraceae; genus Acidiphilium. The sequence goes on from DASVGZ010000300.1 coordinate 7,488, forward strand.
CCGGTGTGGACCCTGACGCGATCGCCGCCGCCACCGAAATAGACCTGACTGCCCGAAAGACTGGAATTGTTGCCAAGGGTGAAATCGTCATTGCCGCCGCCGCCGATCATGGTGGCCGGGCTGTTGCCGCCCTGCAGACTGTAGGTGACATTGCTGCCTGCCGCCGCCACGAACAGCGTGGTCGATGCGTTATTGCCCACAACAGTGGAAGTGCCCGCGGCGTTGTCGACCACGACATTATCGCCAGCACTCTGTAGTGTCGTGGAACTACCCGTCACCGAGATAAGCTGAACCACCCCCGGCGGGGTGGTATTGTTAATCAGATTGTCCAGCAACTCTTGCGTCTGCGTCTGTACCGCACCGGCAACGCTGAAGCCGACAACACCCGAACCGGTCTGGACCATCGCGTCGTAGACGGTCGCACTGCTGCCGGCGGAAACCTGATCGCCCGCGCCGACAGCAAAGATCGTCGCGGCGCCGCTCGCCGTGATTGTGTCGCCCATGCCCTGATCGATGACAACGCTGGCCCCGCCGATGCTGATCTGGTTATCCTTCGATCCCGCGGCGACCGAGACCGGACCGCCGCCATTGACGGTGATCAGATTGTATGTGCTCGCGCTTGCGACATTCACCGTGTCGTTGCCCGAGGACACCACCGAGTTGGTGCCGGCATCGAGATCGATCAGGTTGTTGCCGCCGGAGGTGGAAATCTCGTTATTGCCATAGGCGCTGGTCTGGGGATTGAGGTTCTGCGCGGCGGTGATGGTGTTGCTGCCGCTACCTGCCAGGACGTAGTAATTGGTCCCGTCGAGGGTAAAATTGTTGTTGCCGCCGCCGGCATAAATCGAATCGCCCTGGGAGCCGCCTTGCGGGTCCCAGGTCAGGTTGGTTTTGGCGCCGGTGATCACGAGTTCGTTCTGGCCGGCCCCGCCGGTAACGGTCTCGTTGCCCGCAAAAGTCGCGATCAGGCCGGCAAAACCGATATTGCGGTTTGGTCCAAGCACCGTCTGGCCCGGCAGGGTGATCTGGCCGCCGCTTCCGGTCACCGTGCCCGAAAGATAGACATACTCATAAGTGCTGGTGCCGTCCGGAACCGTGGGTAGAGACCCGGTGGGTGAGCCGGCTCCGTTCAGGGTGACGAAGGACGCCGTAACCACCCCTGCCTGAGAATTGGGATTCTCCACTTCGGTAGTAATATTGTTCAGTTGCGCCTGAATGGCTCCGGTAAGCACGGAATCGACGCTGAACGACACCGTGTCGTTGGCGGACGCCTGGACGGAAACGACGCTCGTAGCGATGGACACAGGGAGTCTCTCCTTCAATGGCAAAGGCAATCGCCGTTGGAGGGCATCGGAACCCGACCGGCAGCACCATCCGCCAGACCCCGGCCCTGCCTCTGAGCAGCAATCGTCCAGTTCCCGAGATTACCGAAAAATAATTAAAACTCAATTACGCTCCATGGACATTTCCGACAATTTCGTTCCTGTGCCCGACGCCCTCGCCGCCGCGCCCGATGTCGGAATTGACGGGAACGAACCGCCCGCCTAAACCGCCCCCCACGGCGGCGGACGTAGCTCAGTTGGTAGAGCGCCAGGTTGTGGTCCTGGATGTCGTGGGTTCGAGACCCATCGTTCGCCCCAATTTCCCTTTCCGGTTTTCCTCCATGCGCGGTGTGGACAAGCCGTCACGGCTTCGCCATGAACGCGGCATGACCGTCCGCGCCACCGACCGGGCCCCGGCCGTCGCCGGATGCCGCCCATGCTGAACCAGCTCACCGGCGATTTTCTCTACGCGGTGGTTGCGCTGTTCGTCATCATCGACCCGATCGGCACCGCGATCCTGTTCGCGGCGCTGACCATGCACGACGACGCGCCGAAGCGCCACGCCATCGCCCGGCGCGCCTCGGTCATCAGTTTTATCGTCCTTCTGATCTTCGGCCTCGCGGGTGAGGAATTGCTGCGCCTGCTCGGCATTGGCATCCCTGCACTGCAGATCGCCGGCGGCGCGCTTCTGTTCCTGTCGGCGAAGGACATGGTGACCGCCAAGGGTGAGCTGCGCGCGACCGATCAGGAGCGCGAGGCCGCCCGCACCTCGACCGAGGACATCACGGTGTTTCCGCTCGCGATCCCGCTGATTGCCGGTCCCGGCGCGATGACCACCATGGTCCTGCTCCACGCCAAGGCGAACGGCCATGTGGAGGCGATCGGCGCGGTCAGCCTCGCCCTCGCGGCGATGATCGTCGCCACCTTCATCGCCATGCTCGCGGCCCGCACCCTGGCGCGGCTGATGGGCACCACCGGCGCCAGCGTGGTGGGACGGGTTCTCGGCATTCTGGTCGCGGCGCTGGCGGCGCAATTCATCCTCGAAGGCGTGCGCCAGGCGCTTCATCTCTGACAATTCCAGAATTTTATCCCTGATTTCAATAATCTATCCGAAATTCTCGTTGACCGGAGCTTAGGCCTCTGGCAATTTCGCCGCAACGGGAGGCACGAGCCATGACACGATCGGAACTGATCGCCGCCTTGGCGGCCGATCATCCTCATCTGACGGTTGCCGATGTCGAGCGGATCGTCGCCGCCATGTTCGACGAAATGACCGCTGCCCTCGCGCGGGGCGGGCGGATCGAACTGCGCGGCTTCGGCGCGTTTTCGGTCAAGCAGCGGCAGGCGCGCGCCGGCCGCAACCCGCGCACCGGCGAGACCGTGAGCGTCACCGAAAAGACCGTTCCGTTCTTCCGGGCCGGACGGGAGTTGCGGGAGATGGTCAATGCGGGCATGAACCCGCCAGTCGCGGCCAGCGAGCCTGACTCCGCCGAACCGAAGCGCAAAAGGATCAAACGCTGAAATTTCTCCGCCTGCTTTCGGGTGCCATCGTCCTTCTGGTGCTCGTCGTGTTTCTCTTGTCGAATCGCCACCCGGCGCCGGTCTCGTTCTGGCCGTTCGGACCGATCGGCTCGGCGGCGACGGGCGCGGTCGTCCTGATCGCCTTCGCCATCGGGGTTCTGGCCGGAATGCTGATCCATCTGCCGCACCGGCTGCGCGCCAGCCGCCGGGCCCGGCGCGCGGAACAGCAGGTCGCAGCGCTTCAGGCCAGGGTTCAGCAACCCCCGTCACCCCCGCTGTCCCTGTCGTCATGATCCGCCCCCATCAGCGCCTCATCGCGGCGATCGACACCGCCGATCCCGCCCGCGCGCGGGATCTGATCCGTGCGGTCGCCCCGCATTGCGGGCTGGTGAAACTCGGGCTCGAAGCCTTCTGCGCCATCGGCCCCGCGATTCTGGACACGGCGGAGCAGAAACCGGTCTTTCTCGACCTCAAGCTGCACGACATTCCCAACACGGTCGCCGGGGCGGTGCGTGCGCTTCTGCCGCGCCGCCCCGCGATGCTCACCCTTCATGCCAACGGCGGCGCGGCGATGATCGAGGCCGCCCGCAACGCCACGGAGACAGCGGGCGCGGAACGGCCGATCCTTCTCGCGGTCACGGTTCTGACCAGCTTTTCCGCACAGGCCCTTGCGGAAACCGGCGTCGCCGATCCGCCGCGCGAACAGGTCCTGCGCCTCGCCCGCCTCGCGCTCGACGCAGGGGCCGACGGGCTGGTCTGCAGCCCCGCCGAGATCGAACCGCTGCGCGACGCATTCGGCGCGGCTCCGGTTCTGGTCGTGCCCGGCATCCGCCCTCATGGTTCAGCCATCGGCGATCAGGCACGGATCGCAACACCCGAAGAAGCCGTCGCCTCGGGCGCCGACTACATCGTGGTCGGCCGGCCGATCACCGGCGCCGCCGATCCGGAAGCCGCCGCCGCCGCGATCGCCTCGACCATCTCATGACCGTTCGGGTGAAAATCTGCGGCATCAACAGTCAAGCCGCATATCGTGCGGCGGTCGAGTCCGGCGCGGACTGGACAGGTTTCGTGTTTTTTCCCCGTTCGCCGCGTTACGTCACCGCCGGGCAGGCGCGCACCATCGTCGCCGGCGAGAACGGACCGCCGCGCGTCGGTCTGTTCGTCGCACCCGATGAAGCCGCCATCGCCAAGGTGCTCGACAGTTTCCGCCTCGATATCCTGCAACTTTACGCCGACGCGGCGACCTGCCGGGCGCTGCGCGCACGGTTCGGCCTGAAGGTCTGGCGGGCGGTCGGCGTCGCAACCCCGGCCGATCTGCCGATGGACGCCGAAGGGCTCGACGGCTTCATCATCGAGTCGAAAATGCCGGCGGGTGCCAGCCGCCCCGGCGGCAATGCCGTGAGTTTCGACTGGACGATCACGAAAGACTGGGCAGCCAAAAACTGGGCAGCCAAAGACTGGCCCGCGCCCGCGCCCTGGCTTCTGGCCGGCGGCCTCACGCCCGGCAACGTCGCCGGAGCGATCGCGGCAAGCGGAGCCAGCGCCGTCGATGTCTCGTCCGGTGTCGAAACCGCGCCCGGCGTGAAATCCCCGGAGCTGATCCGCGATTTCATCCGCGCGGCGCGCGGCTGAGCGCCTTTTATTTCTGGGTGCGCGGACAGGCATAGGTCGCGCGGTTCGACTGCACCGAGCGCACGATTCCGGCGCAATCCGGCAGACCCGGGCAATGCTCGCAGGGCTGCCCGGCGCGACCATAGACTTTCCATGCGTGCTGAAAATAGCCGAGTTCGCCGGAAGGTTGGACGTAATCGCGCAGGCTCGACCCGCCGGCGGCGATCGCCTCGGTCAGGGTGGTCCTGATCGCCGGCACCAGTCTTTTGACCCGCGTCGGCCCCAGCGTGCCGGCAAGGCGCCGCGGGCTGATCCCGGCGCGAAACAGCGCCTCGCTGACATAGATGTTGCCGAGCCCGGCGACCACCGACTGGTCGAGCAGCGCCGCCTTGACCGGGGTTGTCTTGCCGGCGAGCGCGGTACCCAGAACGGTTGCGTCGAACCCCGGGGCCAGCGGTTCGGGGCCAAGCCCGGCGATCAGCCGGTGCGCGTCCTCGCCATCGGTCTCCACAAGGTCGAGCGCCCCGAACCGGCGCGGATCGACGAAGCCGATCACCGTGCCATCCTCGGTCTCGATGGTCATGTGCTGGTGAGCGACCGGATCGCGGTCGATCGTCATCCGGCCGGACATGCCGAGATGGATCAGCACCGAAACCCCGCGATCGAGCCGCATGAACATGTATTTGCCGCGCCGGCGAAACCCCGCGACCCGCGCGCCGGCGACCGCCTGGACGAACCCGTCCGGCACCGGCCAGCGCAGATCGGTTCGTGCGAGCGAAAGCCGGGCGATCCGCCGCCCGTCCAGCTTCGCCGCCAGACCGCGCATCACGGTTTCGACCTCAGGGAGTTCCGGCATGACAGATTAACGGCTATAGCCTGACCCCATGGCCGATACCAGTCGCAGCGACATCGTCGATTTCGGTTTCACCCCGGTCGCGCGCGCGGAGAAACGCCTGCGCGTGCGCGAGGTGTTCGACAGCGTCGCCCGCCGCTACGACATCATGAACGACCTGATGTCGCTCGGCGTTCACCGGCTCTGGAAGCGCGATTTCGTCGCGATGATGGACCCGCGGCCGAACCGCACCCTGCTCGACCTTGCCGGCGGCACCGGCGATATCAGCTTTCTCTGGCGCAGACGTGGCGGCGGGCCGGTCGTAATGACCGATATCAACGAGCAGATGCTCGGCGTCGGCCGCGCGCGCGCCGAACAGCGCGGGCTGATCGGCGGAATCGATTTCGCCGTGGCCGATGCCGAGGCACTGCCGATGCCAGATGGCACGGTGGACCGGGTGTCGATCGCGTTCGGGCTGCGCAACTGCACCGACAAGGACCGCGTGCTCGCCGAAGCCTTCCGCGTACTCAAGCCGGGCGGGCGGTTCTTCTGCCTCGAATTCTCCGCGCTTCAGGTCGCGGTCGCGGCGCCGCTCTACGAGCGCTGGTCGTTCTCGGCCCTGCCGATGATCGGCCAGGTCATCGCCAGGGACCGGGAGAGCTATCAGTACCTCGCGGAGAGCATTCGCATGTTCCCCGATCAGGACACGCTCGCCGCGATGATGCGCCGGGCCGGTTTCGCGCGGGTCGCGTTCCGCAACCTGACCGGCGGTATCGCCGCGATCCATTCG
>DASVGZ010000301.1:0-3197 GCA_036379275.1 Acidiphilium sp.
GATGACATGACCGGACCATTCCGATGACTCTGGCCCGATGACCCCGGCCCGATGACCCCGGCGCTCACCGCCGGCCCGGTCGTCTTCGTCGCCCTGATCGCGGCGGCGGCGCTGCACGCGGGCTGGAACGCGTTTCTGAAGCTCAAGATCGAGCCCTTCATGGCGCTCACCCTGATGATTTTGAGCTGCGCGGTGATCGGCCTGCCCTTCGCCATCGTGCTCGGCGTGCCGCGAATGGCGGCGTGGCCCTGGATGTTCGGCTCGATCGTGCTGCATCTCTGCTACAACCTCACTTTGGCGGAAGCCTATCGCCGGGCGGAGATGAGCCAGGTCTACCCGGTCGCGCGTGGCGGGGCGCCGCTGCTCACCGCCATCGCCACGTTCATCCTGATCGCCGAACCGATCAGCCCGCTGGCGACGGCGGGCGTCGTCGTGCTCGGCTTCGGCGTGATCCTGATCTCGCTCGGCGGGCGGAAGAATGTCAGGATGGACCGCACCGCCCTGGGCTTCGCACTCGCCACCGCGACGATCATCGCCTTTTACACGCTGGTCGACGGGCTCGGCGCGCGGGTCTCCCACGCTCCCGGCAGCTACACCGCGACCCTGTTCGTGCTCGACTGCATTCCCCTGACCGCCGTGGCGCTCTGGCGGCGCGGCCTTCGCCCGGTTCTGGGGCTCGCGCGCCACGCGCCGCAGGGTCTGTTTGCCGGCACGATGGCGGTTACTTCCTACTGGATCGCGATCTGGGCGATGACGGTGGCGCCGATCGCGGTGGTCGCCGCCCTGCGCGGCACCGGTGTGCTGTTTTCGGTGATTCTCGGAACCTTCCTGCTGAAGGAAAAATTCCACCCGGTCCGCTGGATCGCCGCCGGGCTGATCGTGGTCGGCATCGGGCTTATTCACTGACCTTCAAGCGAGTTTGTAGAACCTCACGGCATTGCCGCCGAAGATTTTTGCTCCGGCGCCGGGCAGTTCCGGCTCGACCAGGGCGAGCGCCGTGTCCCGCCAGTTCCGATACGTCCCGGCGAGGGTGAGCACCGGCCAGTCGCTGCCCCAGATCAGCCGGTCGGGCCCGAAGGTGCGGATCGCGTGGCGCGCAAAAGGTGCGATGTCGTTGCCCGCCGCCTCGGTGACGAGGCCGGAGAGCTTGCACGAAATCCCGGTCTCCGCCGCTACAGTCTCCATCAGCCCGGCCCAGGGCGCGAAATCGCCGCCGGCGATGTCCGGCTTGGCGCAATGGTCGATCACCATGGCGAGACCGGGATGCCGCCGCGCGAGGGTCAGGCAGTGCGGCAGATGCACCGGCCGGATCAGAAGGTCGAGCGACAGCCCGGCCCGCGCCATCGCGTCCAGCCCGCGCGCGACATCCGCGTGCAAGATCCAGTCGGGATCGGCGATGTCCTGGAGCATCGGCCGCAATCCCTTGAGCAGGGGATCGGTGGCGAGGGTCGCGATCCGCTCCGGCGCATCCGGTGCGGCAAGATCGGTCCAGCCGACCACGCCGCGCACGAACCCGTTTGACTCGCGCGCAATATCCAGAAGAAGCCGGGTTTCCGCCCCGGTCGGCGCGGCCTGCACCAGAACCACGCCGTCGATGTCCGCCGCCGCCGCGCGGGCATCGGCGAGATCGTAATCGCGGCAGATCGGCAGATCCGGCGTCAGCCAGCCGTAATCGCCGCGCGCGATCCGCCAGAGATGCAGATGCGCGTCGATGCGCACCGGGTCAGACCCGGATGACGCCCTTGGTGACGATGACATTGGCATAGAGCCGGCGATCGCCGGTCTGCACCACCGCGAACGCCTCGCGGGTCAGCCGGTAGTATTCGTGACGATCCACGCTGGCCATTCCGGCTCCGCCCGAAATCGCGCGGAACTCGGCCACCGCCTCCGGCACCGCGTCCGGGTCGCCGACCACCTGCATCGTGGTCAGCGGCTCGGGAATGAAATCGTCCACCGGCAGGACGCTCAACACCGCGCGCAGCATTCGGCTCGCGTCGCAGCCCGGCAGCGTTACCAGCCGCCGCGCATTGGCGACCGCGGGAAAATTCGCATCGACGATCGAAATGGTGTCGCCATGCCCCATGGCGCGCAGCGCGTGGAGCAGGTCAGCGGTCAGGATCGGGTCGAGTCCGAGAAGCATCAGCGGGTTCCCTCATTCAGCGCACGGTCGAGATGGACATAGCCGCCATCGACGACATGCCATTGCCCGGTGATATGCGCTGCCGCGGCGGAGAGCAAAAACACCGTGCTGGCCGCGATTTCCTCCGGCCTGGTCATCCGCGCGCCGAGCGGAATCCGCCTCACGATCGCGGCGCGGCGGGCCGCCGGATCGGGGAAGCTTTCTAGCCAGGCGCGATACATCGGGGTATCGACCTCGGCGGGCACCACGGCGTTCACCCGCACCCCGGCGCTGGCGAGATCCGCCGCCCATTCCCGGGTCAGCGCGAGCTGGCCGCCTTTCGCCGCCGCATAGCCGCTGGTGCCGCCCTGCCCGGTCAGCGCCACTTTCGACGCGATGTTCACGACCGCCCCCCGGGAGGCGCGCAGATGCGGCAGGCATTCGTGCATCATCGCGTAGTAATGCACCAGGTTGCGTTCGAGCGAGGCGCGGAACGCCGCAACCCCGGCGTCGAGTCCCACACTGTCGTTCACCCCGGCATTGTTGACCAGCCCGTCGATCCGGCCATGCCGCGCCACGACGCTTCGCACCGCCCCGGCGCAGGACTCCGCGTCGGTCAGGTCGACCGGGTGGAACGCCACGCCGTCCGCCGCCGGCGCGCGGTCGAACACCACCGGCACCGCCTTCTCGGCGGCAAGCGCGCGAACGATCGCCTCGCCGATTCCGGCCGCGCCGCCGGTGACGATGACCACCTTTCCGGCGAGTCCGAGATCCATCACGCAGCTCCGCGATACTGCCAGTCGCGCAGCGAGGCCGGCTTCATCGTAATCGAGTAGCCGGGCGCTGTCGGCGGCATGTAGGCGGCATCGCGGATCACGCAGGGATCGACGAAATGCTCGTGCAGATGATCGACATATTCGATCACGCGATCCTCCATCGTGCCCGAGATCGCGAGATAGTCGATCATCGAGATGTGCTGGACATATTCGCACAAACCGACGCCGCCGGCATGGGGCCAGACCGGCAGCTTGCGCACCGCCGCCATCAGCAGAACCGCCAGAACCTCGTTCAGCCCGCC
>DASVGZ010000302.1:0-7305 GCA_036379275.1 Acidiphilium sp.
GAAGAAACTGCCGACCACCGTTGCGGTTCCACCGAACACCGAGGTGCCGCCGATGAACACGGCGGCGAGGGCGAGAAGCAGCAGGCCCTGCCCCTGGGTCGGGAAATAGCTCAGGTTTTCAAGGGTCAGCAGAACACCCGCGAAACCCGAGAGCGCGCCCATCAGGACGAACAGCTTGATCCGCTCGCGCATCGTGTTGATGCCGACCACCCGCGCGACTTCCCGCGAGTCGCCGATGAAGAGGAGATGTTCGCCGAATCTGTGCCGGTTCAGGATGAACCAGACCAGAACCGAAAGACCGAGCGCCCAGAACGCCTGCGCCGGAATCCCGAACAGGGAGCCTGCGAAAATGTCGGCGATCGCTGTGCCGGTGAGTCGTTGCAGCGTGTAGGACATGCCGCCCGACAGAACCGTGGCAACGCCGGTCCAGAAGAACGAGGTACCGATGGTGATGATGATCGATGGAATCCCGATCACCGCGACCAGCCAGCCATTGACGATGCCAATCACGCAGCCGCCGCCGATCGCCGCCGCGAACGCGAGCCACGGGGTGCCGTACTCGCGGGTGACATAGGCGAACAGGAATCCGGATAACGCGATGACAGCCGGAAACGACAGGTCGATTTCTCCAGCCGCGATCACCAGGGTGAGCCCGAGCGCGAGGATCAGCATCGGCGGGATCGTGACCAGGAACGAGTTGTAGATCGGCCAGTGCAGGAAAACCCGTGGCGCGAAGCCGATGAACAGCCCGATCAGCACGAAGAACACGACGATGATCGGCAGGCCTTCGACCTTGAATGAAAGATGATGCGGCATCCGTGGCGCTGCCCCCGGCAGCCTGGTCGCGCTCATGCCGCCGCTCCTGAATGTTTGGCCTGTTGCAGCCCGATCAGAAACCGGGTCAGTTCCTCGAGATCCATCTCGGCCGGTCGGATATTGGCGACGATATGGCCCCGGTCGAGCACGACCAGCCGGTCGGCCAGGGCGTGAACATGGGCCAGATTGTGCTCGATATAGATCGCCGCCCGCCCGGACTCCTTGATCCGGCGGACGAAATCCAGAACCTTCTGCACCTCGCTGATCGCGAGCGCGGTGGTCGGTTCGTCGAGAATGATCAGGTCGGAGTCGAAATGCATCGCCCGGCCGATTGAAATGCCCTGGCGCTCGCCGCCCGAAAGCTTGGACACGGTGGAATTCGCGTCGATCCCGACGCCGCGAAAGCCGAGCTGGCGCTGCAGGATTTCATTGGCGATGCGCCGTTCTTCCCGGACATTGATGAAGCCGAACCGGTTGACGATCTGCCGGCCGACGAAAAAATTGCGCCAGAGCGGCTGCTTTTCGCCGAGCGATTTCTCCTGATACACGGTCTCGAATCGCAGATCGTGCGCACGGCGCACCGAGTACGCGGTAAGATCCACCTCCTGATCGCGGATGAACAGACGTCCGGAACTGGGCGGGATCACCCCGGTCAGGGTCTTGATCAGGGTGGATTTGCCGGCGCCGTTGTCGCCAATCAGCCCGACGATCTCGTTGCTGCCGATTGCGAGGTCGATATCGGTCAGCGCGCGCACCTTGCCGAAGGCGACGCAGAGTTTTTCCGCACGGACGATATGCTCACAGGCACGATCGGACATGTCCGCTCCCTTTTCGGCGTTTTGGCGCTTTGTGTTTTTTATCGAAGGTGAACAGGTCGGTTGTCAACGAAATTCTGGAGATATACGGAATTGTTTTCCATATATCGGAAAAACAAATTGATTTTGCCTTGAGGCGCCAAGAGCCCGTTTCGGAACGGGGCGGTTGAGGGATGGCGAGGGATTTTTCGTCTCCGGCATGAGAGATCGAAGCCGCGATGCGGGGACATCGGGGCGAGAGCTCGACGAACCGGAGGCGGAAAAGACCCGCCAGACCGACCCGATCCTGTTCTGAAACGGACTCTAAGGTGCTCAGTCGGAGTGTCGGGCCTGCTCCAGCAGCCAGTCGTGGAACAGGCGGGTTCCACGCGACAGTTCGGCGCCTTCCGGGTAAACGATGTAATAGCTGGATGTGCGCAGCCCCGGCAGATCCTGCATCAGCCGGACGAGTTGCCCATTCTCCAGGTATTCCCTGACGAACGCTTCGCGACCCAATGTCACGCCCTGGGCGTTTCTGGCGGTCTCGACGGCCATTCCCGGATCGCTGAATCGCGGGCCGCGCAACGGGCCATTGAGCGTGATACCTGCGGATTTGAACCATTCCTCCCAGGATGCGACGGGAAATGCGTGCAGAAGAGCGCAGTCGAGCAGGTCCGCCGGCGTTTTCGGCAGGTTTCCGCCACGATATGCAGGGCTGCATACCGGGAAGACATCCGTGGCGAGCAGCAGTTCCGACCGCAGGCCGGGCCAGTTCCCATGGCCGGTGCGCAGCGCAAGATCGATATTGTCGCGGATGAAGCTGGCAAACTCCGTGGTTGCGTGAATGGTTACATCGATTCCGGGGTTGCGCAGGTAAAAATCCGGCAGGCGCGGTACCAGCCAGCTCGCCGCGAGCGACGGCACCACGCTGATGGTGAGGGTCTGCGGACCCCGCTCGTCCCGGAGTTCGGCCACACCCCGGGCGAAGCACGCCAGCCCCTCACGCACATGGACGCAGAGGCGCTGGCCATGCCCGGTGAGCAGCATCGATCGGCCGGCACGGTGAAACAGGCGAACGCCGAGTTCGATTTCCAGCGCCCTGATCTGATGACTGACCGCACTCTGGGTCAGGTGCAGTTCCTCGGCGGCCCGGCTGAAGCTCAGATGGCGGGCAGCCGCCTCGAAGACGCGCAACGCATTCAGGGAGGGCAGACGGTCGGGCATGGATTTATATGAATCATTCTCATGATGCTGACAAAAAACTATCGTTGGGAGAGCCGGATTTCAAGACACATGTTCGCCTGAACCATGAATGTGGCTCATTTGAAATCGAAGGAACTCCCGATGTCCAAAACCGTCGGATCAGGTTTGATCACCCTGGCCCGCCCCTCGTGCGAAGCGGCCGGGCGATCTGCCATACCATCGCTCAGGGTCGCTGCCGGGCTCGCGACCGGCACGCTGGTCGCGGTCGGGCTGGCGCGGTTCGCCTATTCGCTGCTTCTGCCGGCAATGCAGTCGGACCTGCACTGGACCTATGCGCAGGCCGGAACGCTCAATGCCGCCATCTCAATCGGCTATATGATCGGTGCGATGCTGACGCCGCGTCTGGAAAAGGCGCTGGGCAGCCGGGGCGGCTTCATTGCCGGGATGCTGGCGACTGCGACCGGATTGTTCATCACCGCCCTGTTTCGCGATTACATTGCCCTGCTTGTTCTGCGATTCGCGACCGGTCTCGCGCTCGGCCCGGTTTTCATCGGCGGGTATGCCCTCGCGGCGCGCGCCGGTGCCGCCTCCGGCCGCAGCACATTGTTCTCCGGCGTCTATGGCATGGGGGTCGGCCTCGGCATCGTTCTGACCGGCCTGATTCTGCCCCAACTCGTCACCGTTGCCCGACACTGGCCGGAAGGCTGGCTGGCACTGGGGTTGCTGACCCTGATCGCGACTGCGGTCGCGGTTCCGGCGGTGCGGCGCAGCCCGTCCGCTCCCGCGCCGGTCGAGAATGTCCCGCGTTGCTCCCTGCGTTTTCTGACCCCGATATTCCTCGCGATGTTCGCCTATGGCGCCGGGTATTTCGCACTGGTCACGTTCATCATCGCCTTCCTGCGCGCCAGCGGCTACGGCCATGCGCGCATCCTGGACTTCTGGATCGTGGCGGGCGCCATCGAAATGCTTACGATGATCTTCTGGGGCAACATGCTGGCGCGGTTCCGCGGCGGGTGGGGCGTTGCCCTCACCAACGGCCTGCTGATCGTGAGCGCGGTTCTGCTTCTGGTCTGGCACGATGCGGTTACGGTCATGCTGACCTCGGTCTTGTTCGGGGCCTCGGTGCTGGCGAGCGGGCTTTCGCTGTTCGACTATCCTCGCCGTCTGACCCCGCCGGAGGACTGGACCCGGCTGATCGCGGCGCTCACCGCGGTTTTCTGCCTGGGCCAGACGCTCGGTCCGGTCTTCTGCGGCTGGCTTTCGGATCTCGGCGGACTGCGGGTAGGCATTCTCGCCGCCGCCGGGCTGTTGTTCCTGTCCATCGTGGCCGCGCTGGCGCAGCGGGGGAAACCGGCCTGACCGGTCTTAGAGCCTGTTTCGGAATGGGATCGGGTCGGTCTGGCGGGTCTTTTCCGCCTCCGGTTCGTCGAGATCTCGCCCCGATGTCCCTGCATCGCGGCTTCGATCTCTTCTGCCGGAGACGAAAAATCCCTCGCCATTCCTTGACCGCCCCATTCCGAAACAGGCTCTCAGCCGACCGGTTCGGCACGATTCAGACCGGCAGGATCGTGCGCGAGCGCTGCCCGCAGGGCCCCTGAATCGTCGACGAGAACGCGATGGCGGAGCAGAAAGTCGATGATCACGAGATTGACGTTGAATTTGAAGTCTTCGCTTTCGACAATGCGCTCCAGAACCTGGCCGACCGGCATCAATGTAAAGCTCTCGACCTCGCCATCCGCCGCGTGGGGTGCGAAACTCTCGGGCAGGTCGAGATCGTAGCAGACCAGAAGGTCGCGCCGCAGTCCTTCCGGGCGCTCCATATCATAGGCGATGCGGGTCACCTCGCGCGCGCCGGCGATCACCGGGGCCGGGATCGCGGCTTCCTCGGCGGCTTCCTTCACCAGGGTCTCCGCCGGCGTCATTCCCGCCGAAACCCCGCCGCCGACCAGGTTGTCGAGCTTGCCGGGGTCGAGTTTCTTGGTGGCGCTGCGCCGGGCGATCCACAGATGCAGCCCGCCGGCGCGGCGGACCATGCCGTTGAGGTGCACCCCGACCCCGAGCACGCCGAACGCCGGCAAGGCGCCCCGGTCGAGTATGCCGAGAACCGGCCCGCCGGGATGGGCCCGCACGTCGAAATCCTCGTGGCGCATCCTGAAGCCGAACCGGGGTGCCAAAGCCCTGGCGACCCGGTTCAGGTCGGACGCCGCCTCCGGCGCGATCGCGATACCGCTGGGGCTGGCCGTACCGGCGCCGGATTCGGTCAGGGCGGCGGTCAGGTCAGGCCTCGCGTAGCCGATCAACTCCCCGCCGATCCATAGCGGCACCCGCCCGCCGGGCAAGGTTGCGTTGCGGCATCGCCGGATATGCCCGAGCAACGCCGCCAATACCTGACCTTCCGCCTTAACCATTTGCAATCTCACAATCGCGTGCCATCTCTCGGTGATGGCCCGAACCGTCGATATTGCCAAGACAGACAACACTTGGCGCACTGTCAAATCCCTGCTCCCCTACCTCTGGCCCAAGGGCGAAATCAGACTCCGGCTGCATGTGGTGATGGCCGCAGCCGCCCTGATTCTGGCGAAAGTCGCGGTGGTGATCGTGCCGATCGCCTATGCGCGCGCGGTCAACGACCTGTCGCCCAAGGTCGGCCCGCTGGTGATTCCGGCGGCGCTGATCGTCGCCTATGCGATCCTGCGCATCTCGGCCTCGGGGTTCGGCGAGTTGCGCGACGCGCTGTTCGCCTCGGTGCAGCAGCGTGCGTCGAGGGTGGTGGCGCGGGAAACCTTCGAGCATCTTCATGCGCTGTCGATGCGCTATCACCTCGACCGGCAGACCGGCGGCCTGTCACGGGTGATCCTGCGCGGAACCACCGGCATCCAGACCGTGCTGCGGCTCGCCACCTTCAACGTGGTGCCGACCGCCTTCGAACTGATCCTCACTGTCGGCATCCTGTGGCGGATGTTCGACTGGCGCTACGCCGCCGTTACCCTGGCGGCGGTCGGTGGCTACGGGGCGTTCACCTTCTCGTTCACCGCTTGGCGGCTTCGCTTCCGCCGCGAAATGAACGATGCCGACAACGTCTCCCAGACCAAGGCGATCGACAGCCTGCTGAATTTCGAGACGGTGAAGTATTTCGGCAACGAGCGGCACGAGAGCCGCCGGTTCGACGAAAGCCTTGCCACCTATGAAAAAGCGGCGGTTCGCTCGCAGGTGACGCTGAGCGCGCTCAATCTCGGCCAGGCCGCGATCATCGCGGTCGGCCTCGGGGTGATGATGCTGATGGCGGCGCGCGGCGTTGCCGCCGGGCGGCTCAATATCGGCCAGTTCGTTCTGGTCAACACCTATCTGATCCAGCTCTACCAGCCGCTCAATTTCCTCGGCTTCGTCTATCGGGAGCTTAAACAGGGGCTGGTGGACATGGAGCAGATGTTCGACCTGTTGCGGACCAGCCAGGAAGTCACCGACCGCGCCGGCGCGAAAAGCCTGGCGCCGGGCGGTGCGCCGGTCGCGGTCGAATTCGCCGATGTCCGGTTCGGTTATAATTCGGACCGCGAGATCCTGCACGGCATCTCGTTTCGGGCCGAGCCCGGACGCAAGATCGCATTGGTTGGCCCGACCGGCTCGGGCAAATCGACCATCTCGCGCCTGCTGTTCCGGTTCTACGATGTGTCCGGGGGCGCGGTTCTGGTCGATGGCGTCGATGTCCGCGATTTCGCGCAGCAGTCGCTGCGCGCCGCGATCGGGGTGGTGCCGCAGGATACCGTCCTGTTCAACGACAGTATCCGCTACAATATCGCCTATGGCCGGCCCGGCGCCAGCGAGGCCGAGATCGAGCAGGCGGCGCGACTCGCCCAGATCCACGATTTCATCGTCTCCCTGCCGCAGGGGTACGAGACAAGGGTGGGCGAGCGCGGGCTGAAGCTGTCGGGCGGCGAGAAGCAGCGGGTGGCGATTGCCCGCACCATCCTGAAAGACCCGCGCATCATCATCCTCGACGAGGCGACGAGCGCGTTGGACACCGCGACCGAGCAGGAGATCGGCGCCGCGTTGCGGCAGGTCGCGCGCGACCGCACCACGCTGGTGATTGCGCACCGGCTGTCCACCGTGATCGACGCCGATCACATCCTGGTTCTGCGGGATGGCCGGATCGTCGAGCATGGCACCCACGCCAGCCTGCTCGCTTCGGGTGGCGTCTATGCCGCGATGTGGGCGGCGCAATCCGAGCTTGCCGAGGCCGAACACGATGCGGGCCGCCTCGCGACCGGTCCGGTGACGCGGGATCTGGCGGTCAATGTGGCGGAATGAGACATGAACCTCCCGTATTTTCGACACCATCGGTCCCTATCGGTAAAGGCGCGCATCCATGGTGAACCAGAGGCCTGACATGACGGAAATGGAAGATTACGCGACCGAGGAGCAGATCCTTCAGGCCGGTTCGATGATCGACCGGCTGGTCAAGCACATGATCGAGCAGAAACTGCCGCCGATCGCG
>DASVGZ010000303.1:0-2527 GCA_036379275.1 Acidiphilium sp.
TCCATTTTGCCAATTTGCCAATCGACGAATTTATGTCAAGCTGAAATCAGCGAGAAACCGGGGAACCCCATGGACAGCCCGACCACTGCCATCACGCGTGACCGCATCCACGACACCGAACGCCTGATCCGCCCGCATATCCGCCGCACCCCGACCATCGAGGTCGATGCCGCGGAATTCGGCCTTCCACCGGCCAGACTCCGTCTCAAGCTCGAACTGTTGCAGCACTCCGGATCGTTCAAATCGCGCGGCGCCTTCGCTAACCTTCTGCTTCGCACACCGCCGGAAGCCGGTGTTGTCGCCGCTTCAGGTGGCAATCACGGCGCCGCCGTCGCCTATGCCGCCCGGCAACTCGGCATCCCCGCCACCATTTTCGTCCCGAAAATCTCCGCACCCGCCAAACTCGACCGCATTCGCGGCTACGGCGCCAGGCTCGTCATCGCCGGCGATCGTTATGCCGACGCCCTTGCCGCGAGCGAGAATCACGCCGTCGGGACCGGCGCGATGCCGATCCATGCCTACGACCAGATCGAAACCCTGCTCGGTCAGGGCAGCATCGGTGTCGAACTTGAAGAAGACGCGCCCGATACCGATGCGCTTCTGGTCGCGGTCGGCGGCGGCGGGCTGATCGGCGGCATCGCGGCCTGGTATCAGGGAAAAACCCGGGTGGTCGCGGTCGAATCCGATGGCGCGCCAACCCTTCATGCAGCCTTCGCTGCCGGCAAACCGGTGGATGCGCCGGCGGACGGCATCGCCGCCGACAGCCTTGCGCCGAAACGGGTCGGGCAATTGATGTTCCCGCTCGCCCGGTCCTTTATCGCGCCCGAGGTGATTCTGGTTTCCGACGACGACATCCGCGCAGCGCAGGCCGCCCTGTGGTCAACCCTGCGGATCGTCGCCGAACCCGGTGGCGCCGCCGCCTTCGCCGCCATCCTGTCCGGTCGCTATCGGCCCGCGCCGGGCGAAACCACCGCCATCCTGATCTGCGGCGGCAACACCAGCCCTGGAGCCTGTTCCGAAACAGACTCTTGCTCAAAGTTCGTGACGGCTTCGCCATAGCGGCGCCGCCGCGAGATACAGTTCGGCGGCACCGAAGGCGGCCAGCATCATCCCCGCCACACGATCGATCCAGCGCCGCGCCGTATCGCCGATGGCGTGACGAAACCCGCTGACCATCGTCACCAGAAAACACCACCAGAGCAACGATCCGGTAAACACACCCGCGACCGTCGCCATCGCGCCATCCGGCCCGAGCCCGCCCGGCGGCGCGAGAACCGCGAACAAGGCCGCGAACATGATGATCGTCGGCGGATTGGTCAGCGTAAGCAGAGTCGCTGTCACACACGCCTTCATCCAGCCCCGCGCCGGAACCGGCACGCTGCCCGCCCCGAAGCTCGTTTCGGTGCGAAGCCGGATCCAGAATGTTTTCAGACCGAGCCAGATCAGGAACAACCCGGCGGCGATGTGCAGCGGTTGTTCATGGGCCAGCATGAACCGGGAAATACCGACCAGTCCGAGCGCCGCGACCAGCCCGTAGGTTCCGTCGCCGACCGCGATGCCACACCCGATCGCGAACCCCTGCCGCCAGCCGCGCGCCAGCGTCCTTCGCATACACAGCACGCCCATCGGGCCGACCGGCGCGGCGACGGCGAGTCCGACGCCGGCGGCCTTGAGAAACAGAGAGGGTTCGAACATGTCAGGCTCCAGAAATGAAAAACCCCGCCGGCATGGTGCTGGCAGGGTCTGAACGGACGGGATTTTATCGACTCTGGTGAGGTTATCCTGGCGAAACCACAGCACCCCTCACCCTGTCCCGAACCCGCGCACAGACCGCCGCCGCCGGGCGGGTCTGCTGTCGGCAAATTCGGGTGAACACGAACATCATGATGGTGTCAGCGTAGGTTTCGCTCAAAATCGTGTCAACCGGATTTTCCTTGCCATCCGCAATTCATTTGTATACTAATGATATCGACCCATCCCGGAGCCCCCGATGAGCGCCTGCAACACCGAAACCGTTCTCGATGTCCGCCGCTGGACCGACCGCCTGTTCAGCCTCACGGTCACCCGTGACCCGGCCTTCCGCTTTCTCGCCGGCCAGTTCACCATGATCGGCCTCGATATCGAAGGCCGCAAGTTGCTGCGCGCCTATTCAATGGCAAGCGCGACATACGCTGATCATCTCGAATTCTTCAGCATCAATGTCCCGGATGGCCCGCTGACCTCCCGGCTCCGGCACGTGAAGCCGGGCGACCCGATCCTGGTCGGCCGCAAGCCCACCGGCACGCTGCTCGCCGACAACATGCAGCCCGGCCAGCGGCTCTACTTGCTCGGCACCGGCACCGGCCTCGCCCCGTTCATGAGCATCATCCGCGAACCCGACATCTACGACCGGTTCGACCGGATCATCCTGATCCATGGCTGCCGCCATGCCGCCGAACTCGCCTATGAGGATTACATCACAAAAATCCTGCCGAACGACGACTTCATCGGCGAACAGGTGAGAAAGCAACTGCTCTACTACCCGACG